>JAQULD010000038.1 GCA_028719045.1 Candidatus Omnitrophota bacterium
TCCGATCTCCGGGTTAAGCTATGCCCGGGTGCAGGATTTTATCTTCAGCGTCAATAAAGATAAAAAAGAAGGCGGCTACCTTTACAGGGAATTCCGTTTGAAATTTCCGCGGGTGTGGGATGAATTAATGGAAGAGTTCTTTAAGAGCGTGGGATTCGTGCCTTTATATGAACTGGCTGTAAGCATCTTAAGCAAGTTCGGGATAATAAAGAATTTCCCGGAAAACCAGGGTTTCTTTATGCGCTTCCTTGAGCTTATCAAGGAGCAGGAAAAAGATTATCCGAGCATCGCCGTTTTCCTGGAATTCTTTGATAACGCGCAGGACGAGGACTTGTACGTTAATATCAGCGAAAGCGATTCGGTTAAGGTGCTCACCATCCATAAATCCAAGGGCCTGGAATTCCCCGTTGTCATCATGCCGTTTTTGGAAATGAACCCGAAGGTCGAGCCGGAAGTGGTTGTGTCCGCCGATAACGAATTAAGGCTGGTGCGCATAAAAAAGAGTTATGCCGATTTTTCTCCTTCCATAGACCGGATTTACAGGAGCGAATACCTCAAATCTTTAGTGGACGAATTATGCGGTATCTACGTGTCTTTTACCAGGCCCAAAGACGAATTGTATATTTTTATTTCCCCAAAAGCGGAGACCGGGGTGAATTTGGCGGGCCTGCTTTTGCCGGAGAATAATTACGAAAGCGGGGCAAAGCGCGATCCGGAAAAGAAGGACGCTAAAAAGAGCGCTCTCACGCTGGAAATCCCGCCTTCGGAATACAAGGATTGGGTGGGCCTCCTGAAGGATGAATTTATCGACCGGAGCGTCTTGGAATTAAGGGACAGGATCCTAAGCGGCGACATCCTGCATTGCATCCTTTCTTTTATCGGCAATCTTTACGCGGGCGATAAAGAAGCCGCGATAAAAGCGGCGCTGGACAAAACAAAGATGAAATTCCCTTTTGTAAAAGACTTTAGCGGTTTTGAGCGGATGGTCCGGGGACTTTTGTCCAATAAAGAGATGAGCCGTTATTTCGAAATAAAAGGGGCGGAAGTTTACCTTGAAAAAGAAATGGTAAATACGTTCGGCGACACAAAAAGAATAGACAGGTTCATTAAAACCGCGGAAAGCGCCGTGATCATAGATTATAAAAGCGCCAAAGACCCCGCGGCTGGCTATCACGGGCAGGTCAGGGAGTATATGGGGATGGTAAAGGAGATTTACCCGGGGCTGGAAGTAAAAGGCGTTCTGATATACCTTGACGACTTGACTTCGGAGGAAGTTAGTTGGAGCATAAATGGATAGGATAATAACCTATAGCTTGCAGGAAAACTTTATAGAAAACCTCGCGGATTTCGTCGAGAAAAATTACATAAGGCAGGGCAAAGACATAAGCCGGCTCGCTTTTGTGTTCGGCGGCAAGCGCCCGTCGCTTTTCCTGAAGAAAGAACTCTCGCGCAGGATCAAAATGAGCTTTTTAGCCCCGCGCTTCTTCTCCATAGACGAATTTATAGAATATATAGTCGCCAAGCAGTCGCCTTGCCTGAAAATATCTGACCTGGACGCCGGTTACATTATTTATAACCTGGCGCATAATGCCGCTTCCGATATTTTAAAAGGCAGGGAAAGCTTTTCCAGGTTCCTTCCCTGGGCGAGGGAAATACTTTCTTTTATCGAGCAATTGGACCTTGAAGATATAAAAGACGATGCGCTGAAGAATATCCAGGAGAAAGCGCGCATAGGCTATGATGTGCCGGAAAATATCAATTCCCTGCTTAAAAGCGTGATTTATCTGCGTAAAGTTTTTCATGAAGTATTAAAAAAACAGGGCATTTGTTCAAGGGGAAGCATGTACCTGTCTGCCGCAGGGTGTATAGGCGAAGCCGGCCTTGAAGAATTCGACCAGGTCATTTTCTGCGGATTTTTTTACCTGCACAAAACCGAAGAAACGATCATTAAGCATTTGTACGATACCAAAAAGGCGACTCTTATATTCCAGGGCAGCGCGAAAAACTGGAGCGTTTTGGATAAGCTTGCCAGGGAATTCTCGGTAGCCATTGAACCGGGGCGGGATGTTCCTGCGGAGTATAATCTCAGCGTCATGTCCGGCTTTGACGCGCATTCCGAGGCCTGCCTGGTCCGGGAAACGCTGAAAAAAATCAAGAGCACGGATAATACGGTGGTGGTGCTGCCGGAATCAGACAATATAATCCCTGTGCTTTCCGAGATATCCGGCTGCGCCAAGGATTTTAATGTTTCCATGGGATATCCTTTGAGCCGCAGCTCGCTTTATTCTTTATTCGTCAGCATATTTAAAGCGCAGTCCACCGCTAAAGACGGCCGGTATTATACCAAAGATTATTTAAGGGTATTGAGCCATCATTTAATGAAGAATTTAAAACTGCTGCCTAATCCGTCTTTTACCCGCGTGCTCGTGCATAAGATCGAGGAGATACTGGTAGGCATGGAAAAAACAGCCTTAGGCGGCAGCCTCTTTGTAAGATTATCCGATATAGAGGGATCGAGGGAGCTGTTTGACCTGGCGCTTATTACCATGAAAAAGATGGAAATTGAGGCCGGCTGGGAGGACATTAAAAAAAGCGTGGAACAATTGCATGAGCTGCTTTTCGGAAGCTGGGAAAATTTGCATGATTTTTACGGTTTTTCCCTGAGCCTGGAGAAACTCCTGGATGTGCTGGTGAGAAAAAGCCTGCTGGGCAATTACCCTTTAAACCTGAAAATGGCGGAAAAGATATTTGCTATAAAACAGGAATTCAACAGTTCAGGGTTCAATAAAGAGCCTTTTTCCAAAGAAGATATTTTCCGGATATTTGAAAATAAGCTGGAAAGCGAAATGATCTCTTTTTCCGGTTCGCCTTTAAAAGGGCTGCAGATACTTGGGCTGTTCGAGACCCGGCTGCTCAGTTTTGAAAATGTTATTGTCATGGATGTAAATGAGTCGGTGCTGCCGAAGCTGAAAATTTACGAGCCCCTTATCCCGAGAGAGGTAATGATAAGCCTGGGGCTAAACCGCCTGGAAAAAGAAGAAGAGATACAGCGGTACCAATTCAGGAGGCTTATATCCTGCGCGCGCAACGTTTACCTTATATATCAGGCAAAAAACGACCGGGAGAAAAGCCGGTTCATAGAAGAGCTGGTTTGGGAAAGGCAGAAACAGACAAATTCATTGGAAGTCCTGTCTGTGCCGAAGGCGAGTTTTAAAGTCAAGGTTCTGCCTAAAGTGCAAGCGGTAAAAAAAGATAAAGAAATCGCGAAATTCCTGGAAAATTCCGAGTTTTCCGCTTCCGGAGTTAATACCTATCTGCATTGCCCGTTAAGATTTTATTACCAGTATGTTTTGGGGCTGCGCCGGAAAGAGGACCTGCTGGATGAGCCGGAAGGCGCGGATATCGGCACTTTTATCCATGAGCTGCTTAAGGATACGTTCGCGAAATTTGTCGGCAGGCGCCCGCTGATCAACGCGGAATTCAAAAAAGAGTTTTTCGCCAGGCTTGAGGAAAAATTCAGCGATGAGTTTAGCAGGAAAATGAAGTCCGATTCTTTTCTGATCAAGGAAATATTAGACGTCAGGATGGAGCGGTTCCTGGAAAACGAAAAAAAGAGGGAGGTTAAGGAAATAATCTGCCTGGAAAAGGTTTTTAAGGGCCAGATAAATTTATCCGGCAGGAATTTCAGGTTTAAGGCGATAATTGACAGGATAGACAGGCTCTCCGATGATTCCCTGCTGATACTGGATTATAAATCCGGAGGCACGAATATAATGCCTGTAACTGACATAGAAAAGATAGAGTCCGCGGGTTTTAGCCGGGAAAGCCTGAAAAACACCGTTAAATCCTTCCAGCTTCCCATATACCTATATCTATTGGATAACCAGGATGATTACAGGGGGAAAAGGACCAATGCCTGCCTTTATTTCATAAAAGACCTGGAAAAAGACCAGGGGCTTAGCGTTTTATTCAGGAAAGAAGAGCAGTTGGCAAATAAAGATAAGATCATGCAGGTTTATCTTAAGGCCCTGGCGGCAATATTTGACGAAATCCTTGACCCCGGGGTGGATTTTAAAGCGGATGAGGATCAGTATTACCAGTGCGGGACCTGCCCGTTCTTCTATTTATGCAGGTAATACAAAATAATACTAAATTTAATTGCGCAATTTGTGATTTCGCTGTAAAATTAATCCAAATAACGGTTTTATTAATGGAGACCGCCTGATATGGCAACAAACAGTTATAACGGAGCTGAACGCCGCAGGTTCAAGCGGATTAAAATCAGCCTTAACGTGATCTATAGGCGCAGTGAACCGCCTGATGTGCGCATAAAGACCCTGGATAAAGAAACCAGGGCGGAAATGCTCGATATCGGGATAGGCGGCATGTCTATAGAATCAGACGTAGATGTCCCCTTACATACGACTTTATGGATAAAATTCACGCTTTCTAAAGCCGAAAAAGCGAGCGTCGGTTTCTTCGGCACGGTAGAAGTCCTGGGGGAAGTCCGTAATAACGCGAAGCTTGATTCCGGAAAGTACCGGATCGGCATCTCTTTCTCGAAGATCGATGAATACAGCAAGTCTCAAATAGCCAATTTCGTGGAACAAATAGAAAAGGGAGTTAAGGATCCTCCTTAATTTGAAATAAAACTGGATTTACCGGCAAAATAAAAGACAGGAAGCCCGCTGTGGATGAGAAAAGGATCGCTCCAAGGATATCCTGGAATTTTGTGGTAAAATACAGGCTGCGCAGGGATGAATTCCCCGGGCCATGGGAAGTTTCCGTTATCCAGAACATAAGCAAGTGCGGCTGTTGTTTTTTCGGCAGCGTTCAGTTTGAACTGGGAGCCGTGCTAGATGTGGAAATAAAGCTGCCGAGCATGAAGGAACCGATGACATTCGTGGGAGAGGTTAAACGTTGCGATTCCAATAAAGACAGGAACATGAATTCCTTCCGCATAGGCGTCAAATTCCTGGAAATGGATGAGACAAAAAAGGACAATTTCTTCTCTACCGTGGACTTTTTCCTGAAGAAGCAATCCTAAAGAAAGACCTCCCTTTTTTAGCTTAATAATTAATAATAATAGTTGCAACTTAATAAAAATATGTTATACTTATAAAACTAACTTTTTTAGACAACACACAAACTGATTTTTTGAAAGGGGGAATTTATTTTGCCTTCAGAATTAATTAAACAATTTTTGGAAGCTGGGGTTCATTTCGGCCACAAGGTCTCTCGCTGGAACCCCAAAATGAAGAAATTCATTTTCGGCCAAAGAAGCGGTATTTACATTATTGATCTGGAAAAAACCGAGGAGTGCCTTAATAAAGCCAGGGATTTCCTGATGGATTTAGCCTCTAAAGGGGAAACCGTGCTTTTTGTGGGTACAAAAAAACAAGCCCAGGAAGTGGTCTTGCAGGAAGCGGTGCGCAGCGGAATGTTTTATGTCACGGAACGCTGGCCGGGCGGGTTACTTACTAATTTTGCCACGATAAAAAAGAGCATAAACCGCCTGAAAGAAATAGAGAAAATGAAGGAAGACGGCACTTTCCAGCAGTTTACCAAGAAGGAACAGGCCCTTTTGGAAAAAGAATTAACCAAATTGAAGAAGAACTTTTCCGGTATTGTTCCGATGGAGCGCATGCCGAAAGCCATATTCATTGTGGATACTAAAAAGGAAGAAACAGCGGTCCAGGAAGCAAACAGGCTGTCCATTCCGGTGGTGGGGCTTATCGATACCAATTCTAACCCTGATGTAATAGCTTATCCTGTTCCGGGCAATGATGATGCGACAAAATCTATAAGCCTGGTCACCAGCCTTATAGCTGAGAGCATAATCAATGGGCGCAAGAAATTCCTTTCGTATCTTTCCGAAACTGGGGTTGCCGCTAAACAAGAAAAAGAAAAATCCGCTGAATTGCCTTCTGTTGAGCCTGATGAAGAGGTAAAAATAAAAGAAATAGAAGAGATCGTGGAGACAGCTGGGACAACCGACAGCGAAAGTAAAACTTCCAAGAAGGGCCGCGTTAAACCGGTTTCCGACGATAAATCAAGAAACAGAAAGAAGGTATAAAACAATGGTCGTTTCTGTTGATACTATAAAAGAATTAAGAAACTTGACTTCAGCCAGCGTTATGGATTGCAAAAGGGCTCTTCAGGAAGCGAGCGGCGACCTTAAGAAAGCCGCGGAATTACTGAAGAAGAGAGGCTTGGAGATTGCCGCGAAAAAGAAGGACAGGGCGGCAAAGCAGGGCAGGATCGAAGCTTATATACACCACGGGAATAAAATAGGCGTTTTGTTAGAGGTCAACTGTGAGTCTGACTTTGTGGCGCGAAACAGCGATTTTTGCCAGTTTACCAAAGATATTTCCATGCAGATCGCCGCTTGTAATCCTATATATGTAAGTAAAGACGATGTGCCGGCAGATGTCCTGGAACAGCAGCACAATAAAGAGCAGTTCTTAAAGGAATCTTGTCTTTTAGAGCAGGTTTTTGTCAAAGATCCAAGCCTTGTCATAAAAGATTATTTAACCGGCCTAATAGCCAAAATCGGTGAAAATATCCTTATTCGCAGATTTGTGCGGTATAAAGTTGGCGAATAATGTCCCATCCCATCTATAAAAGGATAGTCCTTAAACTAAGCGGTGAGGCGCTTCAAGGCAGGAAGCCCCACGGCATCGACCAGTCTATTTTAGTTTCTATCGCCCGCCAGATAAAAGAAATCAGAGATCTCAAGATCGATGTGGCATTAGTGCTTGGCGGCGGAAACATTTTCAGGGGCCAGGAGAATACCGCTTCCCTGGGGCTGGATATGGACAGGTCCGTAGCCGATTATATGGGTATGCTTGCGACTGTGATCAACGGCCTGGCGCTTCAGGCCGTGCTTGAGAAAATGGGCGTGCCTACGCGCGTGATGACAGCGATAGAGATGCAGCGTATCGCGGAACCCTATATCAGGAGGCGCGCCATAAGGCACCTTGAGAAAAACCGCGTGGTCATATTCGTGGCGGGGACAGGCAACCCGTTCTTTACTACCGATACCGCCGCGGCCCTGAGAGCTATGGAAATAAAAGCCGACGCGATACTAAAAGCGACCAAAGTCGACGGTGTTTATTCCGCCGATCCCATGAAAGTAAAGAACGCGAAGAAATTCCACAAGCTAAAATATATAGATGTACTGAAAAAAGGCCTTAAAGTGATGGACGCTACCGCGATAAGCCTTTGCATGGACAATAAATTACCCATAGTGGTTTTTAATCTCAACCGGGAAGGCAACGTAAAGCGCGTGGTTATGGGGGAAAAGATAGGTACCGTAGTTTCGTAAGCTTTTACATAGGGGGCATACTATGACCGCCAGAGAAGTTTTGCACAGTACCGAAGACAAAATGAAGAAGGCAGTTGATTTTGTAACCCGCGAATTTTCAGAAATAAGGACCGGAAGGGCCAGCCCTCACCTGGTAGAGGGGCTGCATATCGATTATTACGGTACACCGACCTTAATCAAGCAGCTCGCGCAAATCTCGGTCCCAGATCCGCACCTTATAGTAATTCAGCCTTGGGATGTTTCGGCTATTGCCGAAATAGAGAAGGCGATCATGAAATCAAATATAGGTATTAATCCGGCAAACGACGGCAAAGTGATCCGGCTTTCTGTGCCCCAGTTATCCAAAGAAAGGCGCCAGGAGCTTGTAAAGGTAGTGCATAAGATCGCCGAAGAAGGAAGAATATCCCTGCGTACCATCAGGCGCGATGCGAAAGAGCTTTTGGAAAAATCAGAAAAAGATAAGGCTATTACCGAAGATGATAAATTCAAAGCGGTAGAAGAATTGCAGAAGCTTGTTGATAAATATATCGCCAAAGTCGAAGAAATCCTCAAAACAAAAGAAACAGAAGTCCTGGAACATTAAATTAAATTAAATTTGGGCCACTAGCTCATCTGGTAGAGCACCACCCTTTTAAGGTGGGTGTGCCGCGTTCGAGTCGCGGGTGGCTCATTAAATTTGTGTCCCATCGGTTCCGAAAATTGTAATGGCTTACGGGCGGATGGCGGAACTGGCATACGCGATAGCCTTAGGAGCTATTGGGGCAACCCTTGGAGGTTCAAATCCTCTTCCGCCCATTAGATTCAGAGAAGAGGGCTGTTTGCATTCAGCGACGCGGGAGTAGCTCAGTTGGTAGAGCATCACGTTGCCAACGTGATTGTCGCGGGTTCGATCCCCGTCTCCCGCTCCAATATCAAGTAAAGTAACATTCCGGGGTTTTTGGATTGATTTTAAAAAAGGAGCAAGAATGAAAATAATGGATTTTCTGTCTAAGAAAGCAATTATTTCAGACGTCAAGTCTGTTAAAAAAGATGAGGTGGTTAAAGAACTGGTAGACGCGTTGATTGCTGCAGGAGACATTGAGAAAATCCACCGCGGCAAGATCATAGATGCCCTTATGGAAAGAGAGTCGCTCGGTTCGACCGCGATCGGCCAGGGCATAGCTATTCCTCACGCGAAAACCGATGCCGTGAATAAATTGGTTGGAGCTTTCGGCTTATCCAAAAAAGGAGTGGATTTTGACTCCCTGGATGGGGAGCCGGTATATATTTTCTTCCTTTTAGTTGCGCCGCAGGATTCAGCCGGCCCGCACCTGAAAGCCTTGGCTAGGATTTCCCGTCTTTTTAAGGACAAGTATTTCCGTGAAAATCTGCGCGTCTGTGAAGACGATAAAGCGATTATAAAGACTATAAGCCAAGAAGATGAAAAGCTCTGAGGTTGATAGTATCGTATCGAGGCTGAAAAACGTTTTTAAATGGCTCTACCCCGGGATCGGCATAAAAAGGTGGGTAGTGTTAGGGGCTTGCGGCATCCTTCTTATAGTCATAGGCTCCAGCCATCTGAATAGCGAAGAATACTGGGTCCTGCAGGTACTGGATGCCATTGTTTTAGTCTCCGGTATTATAATTTTGATATTAGGCATTAAGCGCCTGATGCGTTCGCTGATCAACGCTTTTATGCCCGCGTTTAAAGGCCGGGAACTGGTAGAGATTTTATATCAAAGGCAGCTCTTAGGCCATGGCCCTAAAATCGTCACCGTAGGCGGCGGGACAGGTTTGTCCGTGCTTCTTACGGGTCTTAAAGAATATACCACCAATCTTACCGCGATCGTCACTGTCGCCGATGACGGAGGTTCTTCGGGCCGGCTCAGGCAGCAGTTTGATATATTGCCTCCGGGGGATATCCGTAACTGCCTTGTCGCTTTGGCTGACGCATCCTCCATGATGCGCGATTTGTTTCAATTCCGTTTTGACAAGGGATCGGAACTTGCCGGGCATAATTTCGGCAACCTTTTTATCACGGCGATGACCCGGCTTACCGGTGATTTTGAAAAGGCGATAAAAGAGACCAGCAAGGTTTTAGCTTTAAGAGGACAGGTTATACCTTCAACGCTTTCGAATGTCGTTTTGGCCGCTCATTACACCGATGGTTCCACTACTGAGGGTGAAGATAAGATCCCCAAAGCGCGCCTGCCGATAGAGAAAGTTTTCTTAAGGCCAGCTTCGCCGGAAGCGACTCCCGAGGCGATAAAGGCCATTAAGGAAGCGGATATCATAGTCCTTGGCCCGGGCTCTCTTTACACAAGCATTATCCCTAATCTTTTAATAAAAGAAATTACCGACGCTATTGTATCCGCCAAGGCTACAAAAGTGTACGTTTGCAATGTAATGACCCAGCCGGGAGAGACTGACGGTTATTCCACATCGGAACACATAAAGAACCTGATAAAGCACAGTCACCCGAGGGTTTTCGATTATTGCGTAGTGAACACCGGAAAGATACCTGTAGCCCTGCTTAAACGTTACGAGCAGGACAGCGCTTATCCGGTATTAAATGACAGGAAAAACATAGAGAACATGGGGTACCGGGTCATTGAAGAGGACATCGTCGCGACTAACGATGTGATACGCCATGATTCGGGCAAATTAGCCAAAACAATCCTTAGTTTTTTGGAGGAGATCTAATATAAAAATGTCTTTAGTCAGAAGAACAATAACAGTAAAGAATAAACAGGGGCTGCATGCCCGCCCTGCCGCGCTTTTTGTGCAGATCGCCAATAAATTTGACGCCAACATCACGGTGATCCGCGACAACGAGAGGGTAAACGGAAAATCTATAATGGGCATACTTATGTTAGGCGCGGAAAAAGACAGTGCTATCGAGATCGAAGCTGATGGCCATGATGCCGAGTCGGCAATCGCGGAACTCGAACAGCTTGTCGCCAGCGAGGAATAATATAATGATACAGTTAAAAGGCATAGCCGCTTCTTCCGGAATATCCATCGGCCGGGCCTATAAGCTAGGCAAGGAAGAGTTTGCTATTCCCAAAGAAGAGATAAGGCCCGAAGAGGTGCCTTTCCAGATACAGGTTTTTGAGGAAGCCCTTATCCAGACCCGTAAAGAGATAATGGAGCTTCAGAAAAAGATCTCATCCGAGATCGGCCAGCAGGAAGCGGATATCTTTAACGCGCATCTTCTGGTACTCGAAGACCGGATGCTCATAGAGGAAGTGATATCGCGCCTTAAAAAAGAACATTTAAGCGTTGCCTACATTTTTTCCGAAGTCCTTAAAAAATACGTCGCCGTTTTCTCCAGGATAGAGGACGAGTATTTGAAAGAGCGCGCCGCGGACGTAAATGACGTGGGAAAAAGGATACTGCGTAACCTCCTGGGCAAGGAACAGAAGAATTTCAAGGATTTAAAAGAGAAAATAATAGTCGTGGCGCATGATTTGTCGCCTTCGGATACCGCGGCAATGCACAGGCAGCTGGTAATCGCCTTTGTCACCGATATAGGAGGAAAGACCTCCCATACCGCGATCATGGCGAAATCCCTGGAGATCCCGGCGGTAGTCGGCGCGGGGGAAGTTACCGCCAAGGTAAAATCGGGCGATATGCTGATAGTTGACGGCGGCATGGGGATAGTTATCGTAAATCCCGATGAGGACACTCTAAAAGAATACCAGCAGGAAGAATTAAAATTAAGGGGCATAACCGAGCGGTTCTGGGCGGTCAAAGACCTCCCCTCCATTACCATTGATAAGAAGTCGGTCATGGTGAGCGGTAATATTGAGTTCCCCGATGAGGTGCCTTCCGTGAAAATGCACGGCGGAGAAGGAATAGGGTTATACCGCACAGAATTCTTCTACATGAACAGGAAAGACCTGCCTCTTGAAGAAGAGCACTTCGAGGCTTATAAATACGTCGCAGAACATATGAAACCGAATCCTGTCATCATACGCACGCTTGACTTAGGCGGCGATAAATTTTTGTCGCAGTTTGAAATACCCAAGGAGATGCGCCCTTTCCTGGGATGGCGCGCTATCAGGTTCTGTCTGGCGCGTCCGGACATATTCAAATTGCAGTTAAGGGCTATTTTGCGCGCTTCCGTATTCGGGAAGTTAAAGCTTATGTACCCGATGATCTCCGGTATCGAAGAAATGAAACAGGCAAATCAAATCCTGAATGACGCAAAAGAGGAATTAAGGAAAGACGGTATGCCTTTCGATAACGATATAGAAGTGGGGGCGATGATCGAAGTGCCTTCCGCGGCAATGACCGCTGACCTCCTGGCCAGGGAGTCTCATTTTTTCAGCATCGGGACCAATGACCTTATCCAATATTCCCTGGCGGTGGATAGGACGAACGAAAAAGCCGCTTACCTTTACGAGCCCATGCATCCGGCGGTGTTGCGGCTTATAAAGAATGTCATTGACTCGGCGCATAAAGCCAATATCAAGGTGGGTATGTGCGGAGAAATGTCCAGTGAACCGGCTTCTGTCTTAATACTACTCGGGCTTGGTTTAGACGAATTCAGCATGCCTCCTTCGGCTATCCCGGAAATAAAATATATAGTGCGTCTTGTCACTATGAAACAGACCCAGGAAATCGCTCTCAGGGCGCTGGAGTTGTCCACGGGAAAAGAAGTAGAGGAATACAGTCATTCGAAGTTAAGAGAGATATTAGGTTAGGTAATTTCCCATATATGAAAGCACTTATACTCGCCGCAGGTTACGCTACGCGACTATATCCTTTAACTAAAGAGTACCCAAAACCGCTTCTTTTAGTCAAAGACCGGCCCATCATCGACTATATCGTCGATAAAATTTCCGAAATTGAGGCAATAGACGAAATTATCGTGGTTACGAACAGCAAGTTTATCCTTAAGTTCAAGGCTTGGAAAAATAAAACGCGTTGTCCGAAGCAAATAAGCATCGTGGATGATCTGACAAAGACAAAGGAAGACCGGCGCGGGGCGATAGGCGATATGGATTTTCTAATAAGGGAAAAGCGCGTTAAAGACGATCTTCTGGTAATAGGCGGTGATAATATCTTTGACGAGGAATTGTCGGGTTTTATGTCTTTCGCGAAAAAACATGAGCCGTATCCCGTGATCGGGGTTTATGACTTAAGAAATAAAGCGTTAGCTACCGACTATGGCGTTATAAAATTAGATAAACGGAAACAAATCGTGGATTTTAAAGAAAAGCCGGAAAAGCCCGGTTCTTCTCTGATAGCGATGTGCCTCTATTTCTTCCCTAAACAAAAACTGGGGCTGGTCAAGGAATACATGGACAAAAGGACCGGCCAGAACGACGCGATAGGTTTGTATATAGATTGGCTTAGGAACAGGGAGTCTGTTTATGGCTTTGTGTTTAATGGCGCCTGGTTTGATATCGGGCACCTCAAGACCTTAAAAGAAGCTAAACAAAGTTTTCCCACGGTAAAATAACTATAATAACGATTGAAAGGAGCAAACAATGTCAACACGCAAACATTTTTTTACTTCGGAATCGGTAGGAGAGGGCCATCCCGACAAGGTCTGCGATCAGATATCGGATGCTGTTTTGGATGAGGTGTTAGCCCACGATAAATTTAAGGAAGCCAGCCGCGTCGCTTGCGAAACTTATGTTACTATGGGGCTTTTGATCGTAGGCGGGGAAATCACCACCACGTCTTATATTGATATACAGAAATTGGCGCGTAAAGTGGTGCGGGAAATCGGCTACACGCATCCGAAATACGGGTTCGATTATGAGACATGCGCTATTGTCAATACGATTAACAGCCAGTCTCCGGATATTGCCCAGGGGGTAAATACGGGCGGGGCAGGCGACCAGGGGATCATGTTCGGTTATGCTGAGATGGATTGCCCGCCAGAGCGGAAATCAGACTTCATGCGAGGGGCGGTTCCGCAAATTCAGACAGGAGTGGGGGGATGGGGGAGGGCTGGACCGGCGAAGCGGAGGGAGCGGTAGTCGGTGGCGATCTGCCGTTTGGGGAGCAGGCGTCCGGCATGGGGCGCAAGCATGGGATGCCGGGCGAGCTTGGCACGGGCGGAG
>JAQULD010000039.1 GCA_028719045.1 Candidatus Omnitrophota bacterium
ATAATTATCGCCGGAAGCGGGATGTGCGAATCAGGAAGGATACTGCATCATCTTAAGAACAACATCCAGGATACAAGGAATACCATTCTTGTGGTCGGCTACATGGCGCAGAATACACTTGGCAAGAAAATAGTCGATAAATTGCCGTTTGTGCGTATATTCGGCATAGAATACGAATTAAACGCCGAAGTCTCCATCATCAATGCTTTTTCCGGACACGCGGATGAGAATGACCTGAACGGCTTTGTTTCCGGCTGCCTGCCGCTTAAAAGGGTATTCCTGGTGCATGGGGATATGGAACAGACCCAGGCCTTCTACGACAGCCTTATCCAGAAAGGGGTTAACGCCTATATCCCTTCCAAAGACGAAGAGGTATTGCTGGATTAGGGATTGTGTGGTAATATAAATACTCTGAAATAAAATCAAAAACTTAAATTATTAATAAAGGGGGAAACATGGCAGGCGGAAAAGCGACACCAAAAAAAGATAAAGCGATGAAAACTTCAGGCGGCAAATTAGTGAAGACAGGCCAGATCTTATGCCGCGGGATAAATACCTATAAGGCCGGTAAGAACGCTAAAGGAGAAGGTACGATTTTCGCGCTTTGTGACGGAAAAGTTGTTTTTACCAGAAAGAAAACCAGCCGCGGGCGGATCAGGACTTATATTAATGTCGCGGCGCAAGAATAAATATGGCGGAAAGTGGCGCAAGCCGTGAGGCCGCGGCCAAAAAATATTCCTGCGTTAAATATTCCCTGGCTATCATCGAGACGGCCTATTTACTGATACTGCTTTTTTTATCCCTGGCCCTGGGGCTCTCCAGGGCATTAGCCTTCAATATCTCCCAGGTCTCCTCCAGTAATTATTTTATCTTGCCGGCGTATATTTTAGCCGGATACCTGGCCTATTATATATTAAACTTCCCTTTTAATTTCTACCAATCCTTCGTACTGGAGCATAAATTCTCTCTTTCCAAAGAGACAATGAAAAGCTGGTTCGCTGACCAGGCAAAAGGTTTCGCGCTTTCTTATATATTAAGCCTTATCTGCCTTTGCGCCTTCTATTACGTATTGGCGCGTTTCCCCGGCCACTGGTGGTTTATTGTTTCGTTATTATGGATATTATTCAGTCTTATCCTGGCGAAACTGGTGCCGGTCCTCATCATACCGTTGTTTTTCAAATATAAAAAGCTTTCCGACGAAAAATTAAGGGAAAGGATCATATCGCTCGCGCAGAAGATGAAGGTCAATATCCTGGATGTGTTTGAAATAGATTTCAGTAAAAAGACCCTTAAGGCGAACGCGGCTTTTGTGGGCTGGGGCTCCACAAGAAGGGTAATACTCGCCGATACCTTAAAAGATAAATACACCACAGATGAAATAGAAGTGATCCTGGCGCATGAGTTCTCCCATTACAGGTTAAAGCACCTGTTAAAACTCGTATTGATTAGTTCCTGCGCGACCATTTTTTCTTTCTTCCTTATTTTTAAGACAAACGCTTACTTTTTAAAGCTCTCGGGTTTGTCCTCTCTTTTGGATGTCGCGGCGCTTCCGGTAATACTTATGTTTTTCGCGGTAGTCGGGATAATCCTGCAGCCGCTGGAGAATTATTTAAGCCGTAAATTCGAGACCGACGCTGATATAGCCGCGATCAGATTTACCGGGTTAAAAGACGCTTTTATTTCCACCATGGATAAGCTCGCTTCCCAAAATCTCTCTGACAGATCACCGAATCCCGTAATAAAATTATTCTTTTTTGACCATCCGCCCATAGACGAACGGATAGCCACAGCCCGTTCATTAGATCCCAGGTAATTTTGCGGTTGAATTAATTATTGTTTAGCGGTAAAATATTGAAGGCGTAAAGTTTTGGACTTTACGTTACTTTATCACTTTAATTTTAGAAGGAGGGGGGAATTATGCTGAAAAGTGCGAAGATGTTCTTTGCGGCGTTATTTTTACTAACCGTTACTTTGGGAGGGAAAGCCATGGCAGCAGACACAAAGGTGGTCCTGGAGACAAACCAGGGCAATATCGAAATAAAGTTATTCCCTGAAGTGGCTCCGAAAACAGTGGAAAATTTCCTGGGCCTGGTAAATAAAGGGTATTATAACGGAATAATTTTCCATAGGGTCATCAAGAATTTTATGATCCAGGGAGGGGACCCTACAGGCACCGGCATGGGAGGGGATTCTATCTGGGGCAAGCCTTTCGCGGATGAGGTAAAAGCCACTGTGACATTTGACCGCAAGGGGCTGGTCGCTATGGCAAACGCGGGCCCAAACACCAACGGCAGCCAGTTTTTCATAACCACGGTCCCGACACCCTGGTTAAGCATGAAACATACTATTTTCGGCGAGGTCGTAGCCGGATACGATGTGGTGCAAAAGATCGAAAACTGTAAAACAGGCGCTCAAGACAAGCCTGTAACCGAACAAAAGATCATCAAGGCTTATGTGAAAAAATAGGCGATTGGGGGATAAGATGATAAAAGACGCAAGGCTTTGCAAGGAGATAGTGGTCACGGTGTTAAACAAGATCGGCGTGTTGGCTGATATTTCAAAGGTTTTGGCGGAACACGGGGTCAATGTGGAAGCCGTGGCGGGCTATTCCCTTGAGAACAAAGCCATGATCATGCTTGTGGCTGAAGATAACCTGCGGGCGGTGGAAGCCTTGAAAAAATCCGGTTATAAATCCATCAGGGAAAGGGAAGCGGTATTGGTTGAACTGGAAAATAAACCCGGGGCATTAAAGACCATTACCACAAAATTGGCCCTTAAAGAGATCGATATAAACCAGATCTACGGCACCACCTGTTCCGAAGAATGCCCTTCGACGATAATACTTTCCACCAGCGACAACGAAAAGGCGTTAGTGGTTTTTAAAAAATAAAATTTATAGACTATGAGAGTTGCAAAAGTTTTGGAGTCCAGGGTAGCGGATTATCCTAACAAGACCGCTTTTATCTTCAGGGATAAAGCCATAAGTTTTGGCCAGTTAAAGGACACCGTATTCCATTTCGCCAACAGCCTGGCAGCCCTGGATATAAAAAAAGGCGATAAAATAGCGATATACCTTCCTAATTGCCCGGAATATATTTACAGCTACCTGGCGATATGGTGCCTGGGAGCCACGGCTGTCCCTCTTGATTTTATGCTGACCGAAGAGGAGCTGGTTACCTGTTTGTCCCATTCCGAGGCCAAGATATTGATCAGCAGGCCAAAAGAGAATATCTCTTTCGCCGCGCTCAAGAAAAAGTGCCATTCCTTGAAAGACATCATCTGCTGCCATGAAAACGTCAAAGGCATCCGTTATTTTGATGACCTGTTATACAGCGGGAACAATACTTTCGAAGAAATAGAGATCCATGAAAGGGATTACGCGATCATCTTCTACACCTCGGGTACTACAGGCAGGCCCAAGGGGGTCCTGATCAATTATATGCAGCTGGCGGTGCCTCCCAATGCCATGGATCATTTCGTGGATTTAAATAACGGGGATATTACGCTCTGCGCCTTGCCTTTTTCTCATTTGGGAGGACTGATCTATATCCAGAATTGTATTTCCTTCGGGCTTACTGTCGTGTTAATGGACAGGTTTACGCCCCTTGAATTCCTTAAAAATATCGAAAGCCATAAGATAACCTGTTTTTGGCTGGTGCCTTCCATGTATTACGCTCTTTTGCATCTTAAAGAATTTGAGAAATTCGACCTCTCTTCCTTGCGCTGGATAGTGACCTTCGGCGCATCGAATTCCCCGGACGCTTTGCGCAGGTTCAACCAGTTCTGCCCGAACGCCCATCTTTTAAACGGCTGGGGGCTGACTGAAACTAACGCGCCCACAACCGTACTTAAAATGGGCTCAAAAAAGATAGAAAGCGTAGGCAGGCCCGCTCCCTGGGCGGAGGTAAAGATAGTTGACGAGCACGCGAGGCTGCTTCCCCCGGGGCAAATAGGAGAGATAGTGGTAAAAGGCGCTATGGTTACCGATGGGTATTATAAAGACCCCGAAGCTACCAAAGAGGCGTTTAAAAACGGCTGGTTCCATACCGGAGACCTTGGGAAATTCGATGAGGAAGGCGATCTTTACATTATGGGCAGGAAAAAAGAAATGATCAAAGTTTCCGGAGAAATAGTTTTTGAGCCGGAGGTGGAAGCGGCATTGCTTAAGCATCCCTTTATCGCGGAAGCCGCGGTTATAGGCATGCCGGATAAGCTAAGAGGAGAAGTACCGAAAGCTTTCGTGGTGCTGAAAAAAGAAAAGCCTCTGCAGGAAGAAGAACTGCGCTATTTCCTGCGCGAACATCTCGCGCATTTCAAAATCCCTCATTCTTTTGAATTTAGAGACAGCCTTCCCAAGAACCGTACAGGTAAAATCGACAAGCCAAAATTAAGGGACACCCTTTAAGCTAATCAGAAGCCGCTCCTTATGGGAACAGATAATTCTCCTAAAAGAAATATCAAAGAATTAACACTCGATGAACTCAAAGACGTTTTGGTGTCTTTAGGGCAGCCGGCTTTTCGCGCCAGGCAGGTGTTGACCTGGGTATATAAGAAAACCGCTGTTGATTTTGACCAGATGAGCGATTTACCGCTTGCCTTAAGAGAGATTTTAAAGGAGAAATTTTATCTGTTCGATTTAAAAGTGCAAAAGGTGCAGGAATCAAGGGATGCCACTAAAAAGATACTTTTTAGCCTGAAGGACAGTGATTATATCGAAGCGGTGATCATCCCGGCTGAAAGCAGGGTAACGGGATGCGTTTCTACCCAGGTCGGCTGCAAATATTCCTGCCGTTTTTGCGCAAGCGGAGTTTCCGGATTTAAAAGGGACCTGGGCTTTGCGGAAATCCTGGATGAAGTGGTCTATTTAAAGAACAACTCCTTTGAAGGGAAACTCACCCATTTGGTTTTTATGGGCATGGGAGAGCCTTTGGATAACTACGATAATGTGTTAAAGGCGATCCGGATAATAAACGCGGAATACGGTTTCAATATCGGGGCGCGCCGTATCACTGTTTCCACCTGCGGGATCGTGCCCGCGATAAACAGGTTATCCGGAGAAGGGCTGCAGATAGAGTTGTCCGTTTCTTTGCACGCGGCGGACGATAAAACAAGGTCGGCGCTTATGCCGGTGAACAAAAAATACCCTTTGAGCGAATTGGTGACAGCCTGCAGGGAATATGTGGACAAGACCAACCGCCAGGTCACTTTTGAATACGTGCTTATCAAAAATATGAATTCGGATTTGCCAAGCGCGCAAAAGTTGGTTACAATGTTAAAAGGGATGAATTGTAAGATCAACCTTATCCCCTGCAATTATATAAAAGAACTCGGCATAGAGCCGCCAAATAAACTGGAGATCCTGTTTTTTAAGGATTCTCTTACGAAAGCGGGTTTAAACGTTACTCTGCGCAAACCGCGGGGCCAGGATATAGAATCGGCCTGCGGTCAACTAAGGCTAAGGCATGTTAAAAACCAATCTTAAGAAAACTATTTTTCCCATTATATTCTTTCTGGCTATTCTTTCCCTGGCAGGCTGCGTGGATACCAGCATAAAAAATATTAATTCCAGGGGTAAGAATATAATTTGTTTCGGTGACAGCTTTACGCTTGGCTACGGCGTGGAAAAGGGCAAAGATTACCCGTATATTTTATCAAAAATGTTCAGCGTCCCCGTAATAAACGCCGGGATTGAAGGCGATGTGACCGTCCAGGCTTTAAAACGCCTGGATAGCGACGTGCTGGAAAAGAATCCCCTTCTTGTGGTGGTTGAATTCGGGGGAAACGATTTTTTAAGCAGGGTCCCTTTGGCGGAAACCGTAAAGAACATGGAAGAGATCATAAAGAGATTGCAATCACGCGGCGTAATGGTAGCCGTATTCGATATGAGCACCGATGTGGTGATGAGCGTATACGGCAAACCTTACCGGGAATTGTGTAAAAGGTACGGAGCGATATTCATCCCCGCGGTATTAGAGGGCATTATCATCGAACCCACGCTGAAAAGCGATTTTATCCATCCCAATGCGGCAGGTTATAAAATAATAGCCCATCGCGTCTATCGGGCTATCCTTCCCTATATTAACCGCAACCTTATCATGAAGAAGTTCCAGGAAGAGATATTAAAGTAGATTAAGAGATGCAGGGCAGGGGGGTTAAGGTTGGTTCTGTCCGGTCTCACCGACTAATAACGCCACTAATCCCAAACCGCCGCAGGAAGGGTACGAAGTATTCATTACTCCTGTCAGGCTGTTTGAATTTGCCATTTGCCCGTCAAACAACTCATCCAGTTTTAATACTTCGGTAGCTCCGGATAATCCATACACGCATACGCTGATCCCGTCTTTGATGGGGTTGCAGGAGCCGTTTACATCGAACCAGCAGGAATAATGCCCGCTTGAAGCGCTATCCCACCAGACATAGTAATATCCGTAAATAGGGCAGCCGCCGCCGCCGGGTTGCCTGCAGAGAGCGCTCTGTCCGGCTTTTTCCAAATATGGGCCGTCCCAGCCGTTCAAACCGGGATTTGTGATTAAAGAGGAAGTGCTGTCCGTTATATAGTGGCAATTAGGCCAGGAGCCGACATCGGAGTAATAACTTAAGACCGCTGTTTTTACTGTTTTCATATCCGTAGCTGTGCGCGCGATCTTCGCTTTTTCAATAGCTTTAAACGCGTTAGGGGCGATTATGGCGGCCAGGATGGCAATTATGGCGATCACTACGATGAGCTCAATCAGAGTAAAGGCGCTTTTATCCTGTTTTCCCATGGCAGGTGTCCTTTTTTAGGAAATCCCGGTTAATAAAGCCTTACAATTATAATTATCCAATTTTATTAAACCCGGTCAAGTTTTATTTTAAAAAAAAAGGGGACGTTTCTGTTTTTTCAAAAGATCCAGAAGCGCCCCCTAAATTTTTCAATTTTAAACTGATGAATTTGTGCTGGAGGAGGGAGTTGAACCCTCACGGGTGTGACCCCACCAGTTTTTGAGACTGGCGTGTATGCCATTCCACCACTCCAGCGAAGATTGGTGGAGCTGGGGGGAGTTGAACCCCCGACCCACAGACTGCCAGCCTGTTGCTCTCCCAACTGAGCTACAGCCCCAAATTTAAATAGCCCTATAAATATAACATCGCCCGTAATCGTTGTCAACATATTCGTATGCCCTAAGGATAGGCGTATTTTATTTTAATTAGATTTGATAAATCGTCAAATTTGTTATAAAATAATGCAAAATCAATAGTGGCGCGAAACTCTCTAATTATGAAAAATAAAAAAATATTGGCCGTAGCCTTGGGCGTGGCGTTTACTGCGGCGGCCGCGTATTTTTCCTGGATTTACCTGCAGGACCTTCAGGAGAAAATAAGGCAGCATCTGGCGGAAAAGATGCTGTTGGAAAGAAAACACCAGGCCTGGGTCATTTTGCGGCAGACCGTGGAAAATGAAATGAATTCTTTCAACGGGGACGCCGGGATAATCATTAAAGACCTGAAAAATAACTGGGAAATAGATTACCAGAAAGATAAATTGTTTCCTTCCGCGAGCCTTGCTAAAATACCGATTATGGCCGCTTGTTTCCAGGCTATCCGCGACGCAAAGCTCAGCCTTAATGATACCATTGTGCTTAAGGCTTCCTGCAAAGTCCCCGGTTCAGGCCGGCTGAAGAACATGCCTTCGGGAACGCCGCTTACCGTAGAAGAGCTGCTTGAACTTATGATCACCGAAAGCGACAATACCGCCGCCAACATGATCATCGGCCTGCTCGGGTTCGATTATCTGAACAGTTATTTCAAGGAAAACGGCCTGGAAAAAACAAACCTTTCGCGGAAAATGATGGATTTCAGGTGCCGCAAGCAGGGCATTGAAAATTACACTACCGCAGAAGATATCACCTCTATTCTGGAGAAGATCTACAAAAAAAAGTTTATAAACGCGCAAATATCCGGGCAATGCCTGAGGATATTAAAAGACCAGAAGATAAACGACCGTATACCTAAAAAACTTCCTCAAGATGCGGAAGTCGCGCATAAAACCGGCCTTGAAAATAATGTCTGCCATGACGCGGGGATCGTGTTCACGGAAAAAGGTGATTTCCTGATTTGCGTTTTGACCCGGCATCCCGGCAGAAGCGGCCCGGCCAAGAGATTTATTTCCGACATCGCCCTGAATACCTACAAATATTACCAGCAGTTCTAAAAAGGCAATCTTAAGCCATGCCCCCGCAGTTAAATAAATTTTTATTCTTCGGCTTATCCCTCGTATTGTTAGTGACTTTTTATACCCGCAATAATTTTAAAAGCGTAAACAATATCATGCCTCAGGTGCTCGAGGAGCCTTATCAGGAAGCTGTCACCGATAAGCGGGAGATCAAATTCACAAAAGACGGGTATACCTACCGGCTGGACCCTCTCTATGATTATGAAATAAGCGCATTGCTGGTAAGCAAGATAACTTATAAAGGATTAAGCATCCACAGGGTCGCGAGCGTTTTTCCCGCGGATTTATGTTTAATCTGGGGCAGCAATGTAAAAAATAAAGTTTATAAAAACTGGTCGATCCGTTTTTCGCAGGATTGCCGCTGGTGCAACGTACAGTGGAATGGCGATGTCGAATTTAACCAGCAGGAGTTTTCCAATAATCACCTTCTGATAAACGACCGGAAGCTCGAGGCAAAGATAAGATCGCTTGTTGCCGGTGACCAGGTAACCTTAAGCGGGAAGCTGGTTAATGTTAAAGCGGATATCGCCGGGAATGCCAAGGCCGATATTTACAACCCCAATACGCTCACCTGGAACACCAGTGTTTCCAGGAAGGATACCGGCGCAGGGGCCTGTGAAGTGATCTATGTGGAAGACGTGACAGTTTTAAAGAAGGCGAATGTTATTTCTTCTTTTCTGTTTATTTTAAGCCTTTATGGCCTGTTGGGTCTTTTCGGCTACAATCTTTTCAGGTTTCTTTTTTGAAAGTCCGGCGGGGGGATCAAAGCTGTTCCACTTTATAGCCCCGCTGCCTTAATAGCTCGACAATCCCGTTTGGCCCCAGTAGATGGGCCGCCCCCACCACTACGAAGCAACTGCCGCCGTTGCGCAGATAGCCTTCGGCCTTATCGGCCATATTGATATTTCTTTCGTAAATTATTTTCTGGTAAACCGGAATAAGTTGCGGGTCATCGGAGTTCGTTTTCGCCAGGAGCGAACTCATGGCTTGCGTGTCCCCGTTAACCCAGGCTGTTACCATTTCGTCCATGGTTTGCCCCATATTATCCAGGCTAAGCAGGGTGGAGTAAAGGAACGCGTCTTGCTGGCTGTTCGAAAGCTGGTTAAAAAGGTTGATCTGGAATTCCAGGGATTCCAGTTCAAGTATCTGCTTGGCGCCGCCGGCTTTGTCCAGGAAATAAACATCTATCCCGTACATAGGGTCGAACCCCAGGTTTAAAAGCTCAAGTTGTTCAAGCAGCATGGCTACGAACCAGGGCCTGAATTTTTCCACCAGTTCCATCGGCAGCATAAGCTGCTGTAGTTTTTCCCGGGCCAGCGCATAGGTCCTTTCGGATAAATTGCCTTTTAATGTTTCTTCTCCGGGATAAAGGGAGCTTTCCGATAACAGGTCAGGGTTATTTAAGGCGTCTGCAGCCGCGATGTTTACTTCGACAGCGAGCTTTTGGCAGCTTTTGAAAGCCTGTTCTATCCTTTCGTTCAAAGGGAACATATCCGGCCTTCCCATGTGGATGGAACCCAGTAAGTAGATCGAATTATTGCCTGAGCTTACTTGCCATAAAAAGCATTTTTGGCCCGAAAGCGGCCGTTGTTGGGCCGGGCATTGCGCGGGGAAAAGGAGCCCGGCGCAGGTAATGAGAGCGGCCAGCAAACAATTAAGGAGGGTTTTTTTATCCATAAATTATAAAATGAGTTATACTAAAGATTCTACCCTGTACGGGAAAATTTTTCAACAAAATAAATATTATTATGCTAAAATTAATAAAGATAAACTTAATTCCAGAGGGATGGCTTGGTGTTGTCCTTTCCGGACAAGGAGGATAGATGTACAGTGTAGAGATTAAGAACCAGGGCGATTCGGTTTTTCAGGTAAAATCAAAGGATTATGAGTTTAATGTGGATACCAGAGGCAAGGGTATTACTCCTCCGGACGCGTTACTGGCAAGCCTGGGGACATGTATCGGTGTTTATATCCGTAAATACGCTGACGGCGCCATGCTGCCTGTAAAAGAATTCAATGTGAGCGTGAAGGCGGAGTTTACCAAAGAACTTCCCACGTGTTTCAGGGATATAGAGATTATCGTGGACCTAAAGGGTTTTGAGCTTGACGACCGCCGGAGAAATTCCATGCTTGAATTTGTCAAGAACTGCCCGGTTCACAATACTTTGAAGGTGAATCCTCGCGTTGAGATTAAAATTCAGTAAAGCGGCACAGCATAAAAGGAGGGGACATGGAAACGAAAGACCTGGGAAAGACTTCTATCGGCCTGGACGCTAATATCGCAGCGTTAGTAGCTTACGCCCTTTTGTTCATCTCGGGAATAGTTATTTTCGCGTTGGAAAAAGATAACAAATTCGTCCGTTTCCACGCTTTGCAGTCAAGCATCGTTTTTGGCGCCCTTTTTGTCCTGAGTATAATCGTTTCGCGCATCCCGCTCATCAATATCCTTTCCCCTATTATAGGCGTGGTTACTTTGATCCTCTGGATAATCCTGATGATCAAGGCTTATCAGGGGGAAAAGTTCAAACTTCCGATAGCCGGGGATATCGCGGAACAAAAATCTTAAAAAACGCCCGGTAAGGAGAAATGCAATGGCATTTTGTCCGAAGTGCAGGAGTGAGTTCCGTTCGGGTTTTACGGTCTGCAGCGATTGCGATGCGCGGCTTGTGGATAACCTCCCGGAGCTAAAAGAAGACATTTTCGAGCCCGTGGATGAAAAGATTGATGGCTCATCACTTGATTTTATCGCGATTTTCGTGTCAAGCGTGCCGGAAGAAGCAAGCGCGATTGAGGGCATTTTAACCGAGAATAAGATACCGTTTATTAAGCGCGGCAATGACGCCAGGAGATTCCAGTATCTGGAATTCCTGGTAAGGGAAGATAAATTCCTTGAGGCAAAAGACCTGCTCAAGGATATAATCGCAAAAGAGACTGAAGGGATCCCCGTGGATTATCCGCAAGAGGCTCCGGAGGAAAAAATACGGGAAGCCCCGCCTGTTGTTTTTCAGGGGAAAGGCGCGGCAGAATCCGCTCCGGGCCGGGCAGATAATCTTTCTTCGCAATTACTGCTTTTGATCCTGGCAATTGCGGCCCTTGTCAGGGCCGTGCTGGTAAAAAGCGATAAATTCGTTCTTGCCGGGATAGCGGCGGTTGTCTTGCTGGGTTTTATCACGCTGTTCCCCAAAGAAAAAAGGATGTAAAAGCATCAATGCTTCTTGGAGCTCAGGTTTCAACTGCGGGGCATATTTACGATTCCGTTACACGGGCTCTTGAGCTTGGCTGTAATACGATGCAGATATTTTCCCGGGACCCGCGCCAGTGGCGGAAAGGGAAACTTAAACCTGAAGACATCGAGAAATTCAGGAAGCTCCGCCAGGACAGTAAAATCTCTCCTGTTTTCGTGCATATCCCGTATCTTATTAATCTGGCGTCTCCATACAATATTTTATACCGGGGCTCGATCAGGGCCTATATCGAAGATATAAAGGAAGCCGCCCTTTTAGGCGTCGATTATATTGTTACGCATATGGGCAGCCATAAAAAAAGCGGCGAGGGAAAAGGCATAAAAAGGATCACCGCCGCCTTGAATAAGATCCTGGCAAAAACAAAGGATAACTCTCCGTCGATACTTCTGGAAAATACGGCCGGTTCAGGTTCCTGGCTTGGATATAAGTTCGAGCACCAGCGTAATATCATTGACGGAATAGAAAATAAGGATAAAATAGGGGTTTGTTTCGATACCTGCCACGGATTTGTGGCAGGTTACGACCTTTCAACCGCCAAAGGGTATAAAGATACCTTTGACCAGATGGACAAGATCGTCGGCTTGGACAAATTAAAATTGATCCATTTAAATGACGCCAAAGACGAACTCCTGAGCCATCGCGACCGCCACGAACACATAGGCAAGGGCAAGATCGGCCTGGAGGGGTTCAGGCGTCTGGTAAATGACAGCCGCCTCAAAGACGTCGCTTTTATACTGGAGACGCCTAAGGACAGCGACACCGCCGATAAGATGAACCTGTCCCTGGTCCGCAGCCTTAAAAGATAAAAAGAAAGAATATAATGGCAAATAAAATATTGATCGTGGATGATGACTTGGAAATCATAGATATGCTGAATACCCGGCTCAAGAAGGAAGGTTACGAAGTGGCCACGGCCTTGGACGGAGAAGAGGCCTTAAGCAAAGTAGCCGGATTTGACCCGGATGTCGTCCTGCTTGACCTGATGCTGCCTAAGCTAAACGGCTTCGATGTGCTGGCAAGGATCAGGCAGGAATATAAGGATAAGTGGAGGCCGGTGATAATTATCAGCGCCCAGGCGGAGTTGGAAACGCTGAAGAGATGTTATTCCCTGGAAGCTGACCACTACCTGACCAAGCCCTGCACCATGGGGGCCATCCTCCAGGGGATAAGGACCATGCTTTCCCTTATACCTTCAAGGATAAACTAAAAAATCGCGCTATGGATTATAATTTTAAGGAAATAGAAGAGAAGTGGCAAAAAACCTGGCGGGAAAAAGAAGTTTTCCTGGCGAGGGCCACCCCGGATAAACCCAAGTATTACCTTTTGGAGATGTTTCCTTACCCGTCCGGGAAAATCCACATGGGCCACGTGAGGAATTACACTATCGGCGATGTGGCGGCAAGATACAGGCTTTCCCGCGGTTTTAATGTGCTGCATCCCATGGGATTCGACGCTTTCGGCCAGCCCGCGGAAAACGCAGCCATTAAGAATAAAAGCAAGCCCGATATCTGGACGCATAAATGCATCGACTGGATGAAGATAGAGCTGAAGAAAATGGGTTTCTCTTACGACTGGGCGAGGGAGGTTTCTACCTGCGACGCGGATTATTATAAATGGAACCAGTGGATATTCCTGAAGATGTTCGAGCGGGGGCTCGCATATAAAAAAGCTTCCAATGTCAACTGGTGCCCTTCTTGCGAGACCACGCTGGCTAACGAAGAAGTCATAGAAGGGGCGTGCTGGAGATGCCACACAAAAGTGGCGCAAAAGGACCTCGAACAATGGTTTTTAAAGATTACCGATTATAAAGAGCGCCTGCTGGATGATTTGAGGCAATTAGACCGGTGGCCGGAACGGGTCATTGCCATGCAGACAAACTGGATAGGTAAAAGCCAGGG
>JAQULD010000040.1 GCA_028719045.1 Candidatus Omnitrophota bacterium
TTGCGCCAGCTGGTAAAACGATTGTGCAGTGATTTGGATTTTCGGTGTCTCATTTATCCCTTCTTTAGTTTTTTAGGATCGACCTGCATGCCCAAAGTCAACCCCATGCCTCCGAGAAGCTGTTTTATTTCCATAAGAGATTTCTTGCCGAAATTCTTGAAACCAAGCATTTCATCTTCGCCTCTTTTAACCAAATCCGCTATTATCTTTATATTGGCTTCTCTAAGGCAATTCGAACTCCTGACAGAAAGTTCAAGTTCAGAGATAGGCAGCCTTAATTTCTCATAGAGGGCGACTTCTTCCTTGGTCATCTCCGGCTCTTCCTCTTCTTCGGGCAGCTGGCCGAAATTAACGAAGATATCGAGATGGCGCTGAAGGATATTTGAAGCGTACAATAAAGCGTCCTTGGGGCTTATGGAACCGTTGGTCCATATCTCCAATACCAGTTTGTCGTAATCCGTGCGCTGGCCCACGCGTGTATTTTCGACCATGAAATTAACTCTTTTTACCGGGCCGAAAAGCGAATCTATCGGAATAACGCCGGCAGCCTGTTCTTCTTTTTTGTTCGATTCAGAAGTGACATAACCCCTGCCTCTTGCCACTTCCATTTCCATCGAGAACTTGACGTCTTTGGTAATGGTGGCGATATGCAGGTCGGGATTTACTATCTCTATGGTTTCGTCGGTCTCTATATCTTTCGCTTTTATTTCACCCTTAGAGTCTTTCTTGATATGTATGATCTTGGGTATCTTCGAATGCGACCTTAAGATCAGGTTCTTTACATTCAATACTATCTCAGAAACATCCTCGCTTACTCCGTTTACGGCGGTAAACTCATGCTGGACGCCGGCTATCTTTATCGAGGTGACCGCGCTACCTTCTATCGAAGAAAGCAAAACCCGCCTTAGAGAATTGCCCAGTGTTACGCCGTAGCCTCTCTCAAAAGGCGCCGCAGAGAATTTACCGTAGGTGTTGGTATAGCTGGACTCATCGCATTCCAATCTCTTTGGCAGCTGAAAATCTCTCCATTTTACTCCCATTCTTGCCTCCCTATAACTGTATCAGTTTAAAAAACTACCCGAGTAGGTCCTACTTGGAATAGAATTCTACTATTAACTGTTCCTCGATCGGCTGCTGGATATCATCTTTCTCCGGGAGCCTTAAAATTTTAGCTTTTAATTCTTTATTATCGAATTCAAGCCAGGCGGGAACACTTCTATCTTTCGAAAGCTCAAGATTCTCCTTAAGCTTGTTTTTTGCTTTGTCTTTGGTTTTAATCTCGACGATATCGTCTTTTTCCACCAGGTACGAAGGGATGTTTACGCGCGTCGCGTTAACGCTGACCATGTTGTGGCGCACAAACTGCCTTGACTGGGAACGGGAAAGCCCGATGCCCATCCTGTAAATGACATTATCCAGCCTTCTTTCAAGAAGCTGCAGAAGCACTTTGCCGGTGACACCCTTGGTCTTGGAAGCGGTATCAAAATACCTGCGGAACTGCTTCTCAAAAACACCGTACATCCTGCGGACTTTCTGCTTTTCCCTCAACTGAAGGCCGTAATTAGAAAGCTTCATCCTGGCCTTTGCCTGGCCGTGCTGGCCCGGGGCAAAATTCCTTTTAGTGACGCCACATTTTTCAGTATTGCATCTTGTACCTTTAAGGAACAATTTTTCCTGTTCCCTGCGGCATAACCTGCATACAGCACCTGTATATCTTCCCATTTATTTCTTTCTCCTTAAGTTACACTCTTCTCTTTTTCTTCGGGCGGCACCCGTTATGCGGTATAGGCGTAAGGTCCTTGATAATGGTAACGTTTAGGCCTGCCGCCTGCAGCGCCCTTATCGCCGATTCTCTTCCCGGCCCGGGGCCTTTGACATATATATCTATATCTTTAAGTCCCATGTCTTTCGCTTTTTTAGCGGCGTCGCTGGCAGCTGTCTGCGCGGCAAAAGGAGTAGACCTTTTCGAACCGCTGTAACCTACGATACCGGGACTGGACCACACTAAAACATTACCCTGCTTGTCGGTGATGGTAATGATAGTATTGTTAAAGCTCGCCTGGATATGCGCTATCCCCTGAGTAATCCCCTTTGCAACCTTTTTTTTCTTTGCTTTCTCTGCCATTAATTTCTCCTGTAGGTTTGAACTTTAAGCTTTTTTGGCCGTGGACGGAGCTTCTTTTTTCTTGATCACAGCCATGCCGCCTCTGCGAGGGCCTTTACGGGTCCTGGCATTGGTGCGGGTACGTTGCCCTCTTACAGGCAGGCCTTTCTTATGACGCATACCCCTCCAAGAACCGGTATCCACCAATCTCTTTATATTCTGGGAAATATCGCGCCTTAAGTCCCCTTCGACTTTAAAACCGGCTTTCTGGATTATGCCTGTCACGCGGGAAACTTCTTCTTCGGATAAATCCTTCGCGCGTTTATTGGGATCAACCTTCGCCTCTTCGAGAATACGGTCAGCCAGATACTTGCCTACTCCGTAAAGATAAGTCAAGGCGGTCTCTATTCTTTTTTCCTTAGGTAAATCGATTCCAAGAATCCTGGGCATTTTATTCTTTGCCTCCTTTAAAGATTAACTTATAGGGTTAACCGGATTATCCCTGGCGCTGTTTGTGCTTAGGGTTTGAACATATGACCCGGACGACCCCTCTTCTTCTGACGATCTTACACTTATCGCAAATCTGCCTTACCGAAGCTTTTACTTTCATAGTATTATTTCACCCTGAATGTTATCCTTCCCCGCGTTAAGTCGTACGGGGAAAGTTCTAATTTTACTTTATCACCCGGAAGTATCCTTATGAAATTCATGCGCATTTTTCCGGACACATGCGCCAATACATGGTGGCCGTTTTCAAGTTCCACCTTAAACATTGCGTTCGGCAATGCTTCCAAGACCCTGCCTTCAGCCTCAATTAACTCTTCCTTACCCATATAGTCTGTGCCTTTATTGGGTCAAGATCTCCGGGCCGTTCTCGGTAACCGCTACCGTATGCTCGAAATGAGCGGAGGAAAGCCCGTCTTTTGTTACCGCGGTCCAGCCATTATCCAGGATCACGCATTCCCAGCTGCCTATGTTTACCATAGGCTCAATGGCCAAAACCATGCCGCTTTTTAGAACTTCGCCTTTATGAGAAAGCCCGAAATTGGGTATCTCCGGCTCTTCATGTAACTTTTTGCCTATTCCATGGCCGACGAACTGGCGCACTACGGAAAAACCGTTTCTTTCCACATAATTCTGGACGGCGAAAGATATATCCGAGATATGATTATTGACCCGCGCTTCTTTTATGCCTTCGGATAACGATTTTTTAGTTACTTCCAGAAGCCTCTTAAACAAAGAACTGATCCTGCCGACACCCACGGTAACCGCCATGTCGGAAAAATATCCGTCAAGGTTTATCCCCAGGTCAAGGCTTACGATATCGCCTTCTTTTAATCTTCTTTCCCCTGGTATCCCGTGCACTATTTCTTCGTTGACAGAAGCGCAGAGATTAGCGGGAAAACCTTTATAGCCTTTAAAAGCCGGTATTACGTTCGCTTTCCGGATCAAGTCTCCGGCAAGCCCGTCAAGCTCAACTGTGGTTATTCCCTCTTTTACCGCTCCCTGTACGCCCTGCATGACCCTAGCCAGGATCTTACCGGCTTGGCGCATCAACTCCAGGTCTTTTTCAGACTTTAAGGGAATCATCCGTTTTCTGAGCTAATTTCACTATTTTTTCAAGGACCACTTTCGCGTCGTCGTCGGCGCTTATCCTGTGCAGTTTATTGATCTTTTGGTAATATAAAGCCAGGTCTTTGACTTCTTTGCGGTAAACCGCCAGGCGGTTCTTTATAGTCTCTTCTTTATCGTCTGTCCTCTGGTAAAGCTTGCCGCCGCAGGCGTCACAAACGCCTTCTTTTTTCGGGGGCATATTCGTGCGGTGGAAATTAACGCCGCAATCCTTGCAGACGAGCCTTCCCGAAAGCCTCTGGATAATAACTCCGGCGCTGGCGTCCAGGTACACGACAAAATCTATAGGGGCGTTGTTCTTTTTAAGTATCTCTTCCAGGACCTTCGCCTGGTTAAGGTTCCGGGGATAACCGTCGAGTATGAATCCGGGCTTGGTGTCCTGCTGCTGGAACCTTTTGGTCAGCATCTTGGTGACTAATTCATCAGGGACAAGCAAACCCTTGTCCATGTAATCCTTTGCCTGCTTGCCCAGTTCGGTCGCCTGCGCGACGTTCTGCCTGAGCAGGTCGCCGGTAGAGATATGGGGCAGCTTAAGCTCTTTAGCTAAAACTTTAGCCTGCGTGCCTTTTCCAGCGCCCGGAGGGTCTAACAACACTATCCTCATTATCTTCTCCCTTTGATCCTTCCGGATTTAATGAATCCTTCGTAATGATGCATCACCAGATGCGATTCTATTTGTTTTATGGTATCAAGCATAACACCCACGATGATCAATATACCGGTGCCTCCGAAGAATGACGCCACCAGGTATGGCACCTTAAGCCATGCCATGATAAAATCCGGGAAGATGGCGATGAAAGCGATAAACATAGCCCCCGCAAGCGTTACCCTGGTCATAACAAAATCCAGGTATTCCGCAGTGGGAGTACCCGGGCGTATACCCGGGACAAAACCGCCGTACTTCTTCATGTTCTCGGATATATCCAGAGGGTTAAAAATGATCGCGGTATAAAAATAGCAAAAGAAAATTATCAGTATAGCGTAAAGGAACGTGTAAAGCAGGTGGCCTCTAATCAAACTCTGCGCCAGCCGCTGGAATGACGGGTTCGGTATAAACGAGGCTATCGTCGCCGGGAAAAGGATGATCGACTGGGCGAAAATAATAGCGATGACTCCCGATTGGTCCACCTTTAACGGTATATAAGTAGCCTGGCCGCCATAGATCTTCCTGCCTACGACCCTGCGGGCATACTGCACGGGGATCTTCCTGTAGCCTTGCGTTATCATGACTACGGAAAATACGACTCCCACTAAAAGTATCGCAATAACCAAAAGCGTGATCGGCTGGATCTGCCTGCGCGTGGGGGAAAACGGAGAAATCAAGACAAATAACTGGTTCATCGCGGCAGGGATCCTGGAAATGATACCGCCGGCGATGATAAGGGATATTCCGTTGCCTATGCCTCTTTCCTGGATCTGCTCCCCCAGCCACATAATGAAAATAGTGCCTGTGGTAAGGGTAAGCACCGTGAGTATCCTGAAACCCCAACCCGGCTGTAATACGATCCTTAAGCCCTCAAAACGCGCCGGATTCTCAAGCCAGAGAGCGATAAAAAAAGACTGGATAATCGATAAGGCTACCGTGCCGATACGCGTATACTGATTTATTTTTTCATGGCCCGCGGCGCCTTCTTTAGCCATTTTTTCCAGGCTCGGGATAACCGCAGTCAATAGCTGCATTATGATGGAAGCCGATATATAAGGCATGATGCCTAAAGCGAATATCGTCAGCCTTTCCATAGCGCCGCCGGAAAACATATTTATTATGCCAAAGAGCGTTCCGCCCTGGGTCCGTGATACACGGTTAAAAAATTCCGCCAGCGCCGCCCCGTCTATTCCAGGGGTAGGGATATAACAACCTAACCTATAGACCGCTATCAATGCCCCTGTTACGATCAGTCGTTTTTTTAAATCGGGGATCCTGAAAGAATTGGTTATCGCACTAAGCATTCAAAACCTCGATAGCGCCTCCGGCATTCTTTATCTTTTCGGCTGCGCTTTGAGAAAACGCGTGGGCCTTGAAAGTCTTGGCCTGCTTGATCTCTCCCTCACCCAAAATCTTTACCGGAAGGGATTTGGTCTTTATTATGCCTTTTTCCAGCAATAATTCGGGATTTACCGTAGTTTCTTTTATCCTTTTAAGCTGGGCTAAATTAACGATCTGATAGATTTTGCGGAATCTGCTTACAAAGCCGCGCTTAGGCACCCTTCTTATCAACGGCGTCTGTCCGCCTTCAAAACCCAGGTAATAATCCCTTCCCGAACGCGAAGTCTGGCCTTTGCTTCCGCGCGTGGATGTTTTACCATGGCCTGAACCGGAACCGCGGCCCAAAAGTTTCCTCTTTGTATGCGCTCCCTTTGGAGCCTTTAAATTGTTAAGTCCTATTGCGGGAACAGCCGTTTTTTTCTCGATCTTAGAAATCTTTTTTGTCATGTTAAGCCTTTAGATTCGTTAAGCCTTGTATGGTTGCTTTGATAACATTAATCGGATTATTGGATTCAAGGCATTTGGTTAAAATATCTTTGATCCCGCAGGCCTCGCATATTGCCCTTACGGGGCCGGCAGCAATTACACCGGTTCCTTCTGAAGCCGGCTTAAGAAGAACTTTGGCCGCGCCGAATTTACCTATGATCTCATGGGGGATCGTCGAACCTTCTATGGGGACTTTGATCAACTGTTTTTTGGCTTTGCCCAGCCCCTTACGGATGGCATCGGCGACTTCGTTGGCCTTGCCCAGCGCGAAACCAACATGGCCTTTCCTGTCGCCTACAACCACCAGGGCGCTAAAAGACATTTTTTTGCCGCCTTTGGTGACTTTGGCCACGCGGTTTATGGTAACGATCTTCTCTATTAATTCCGGCTGATGCTCAATATTTAATTCACGCATATTTATCCTCTTTTAGAATTCCAATCCGCCTTTTCTACAGGCATCCGCGAACGCTTTGACCCTGCCGTGGTAAATGTACCCGCAGCGGTCGAAAATCACCTTGGTAATGCCCTTTTCTTTGGCGCGCCTGGCAAAAGCCTGACCAAAAACCTCGGCTGTTTTCACATTGCCGCAAGAAGGCGTTGTTTTTTTTATGTCCTTGTCCTGAGTCGAAAGAGAAAACAGGGTTCTGTTAGAATCATCGTCGATAACCTGCGCGTAAAGGTTGTTCAAACTGCGGTGTAAAACCAAACGCGGTTTAACTTTTGTGCCATTTATGCGTACGCGAATACGCTTATGCCTCTTTAACCTCAATACTTCTTTCTTATCTTTCATATTAGTCCGTGTTTTAACTGCCTTTTGATTATTTTCCGCCGGTTGCCTGAGCCTTGCCGACTTTCTTTTTCACATATTCATCTTTGTAGCGTATACCCTTGCCCTTGTAAGGTTCAGGCGGGCATACCGCCCTTATCTCGGCTGCCACTTCGCCGACCTTTTCTTTATCCACGCCCCTGATAATGATATGGGTCTGCTTGGGAGTTTCGATCTTAATGCCTTCGGGCGCGGGAAAATTTATGGGATGAGAAAAACCAAGCTGCATATTCAAGGTGTTGCCCTGCATTGACGCGCGAAAACCTACGCCCTGTATTTCAAGTTCCTTGGTATAGCCTTCTATTACGCCCTTGATCATATTAGCTATCAAGGCGCGGCTTAAACCATGCAAAGCTTTATCCAGTTTCTCGTCGCCCGCGCGCTTCACGAAGACCTGGCCGTCTTTTATTTCCAGGTTTATCCTGTTATGCAGGGCGAAATTGATCTTGCCCTTAGGCCCTTCCACAAAGACCGTGCCGTCTTTTAATTCAACCTTTGCTTCTTTGGGTATGCTTATTGGTTTTATTCCTATTCTTGACATGACTTCGATTACCTTTCTACCAGATGTATCCGATAACTTCTCCGCCGATTTTCTGTTCCTTGGCCTCTTTATCCGTAATGACGCCTTTGGATGTGGAAATAATCGCTATTCCCCTGCCCCTTAAGACCGAAGGGATCTCATCCAGCCTCGCATAAGTGCGCAAGCCAGGACGCGAAATGCGTTTGATATTTATTATCGCAGACTTTCCGGCAGTGTATTTCAGGTATATCCTTAATATCCCCTGCTTTTTGTCCTCAATGGGCTTATAGTTCTCGATGTATTCGTTCTTCTTCAATATTTCCAGAATAGATTCTGTTATCTTGGAAGCAGGCACATCCAAAACTTCTTTCTTTGCCATAATGGCATTGCGCATCATGGTAAATGTATCAGCTATTAAATCTGTCCTTGACATTTATTCCTCGTTTCCTTCGTTAATTTTGCGGTTATGAACTTACCAGCTCGCTTTTTTGACTCCCGGAATCAAACCCTGCCAGGCCAATTCCCTGAAACAGAGGCGGCAAAGCTGGAATCTCCTTAAGTAACCGCCTGACCTGCCGCAAATGGTGCAACGGTTATATTTTCTCGAGGAGAATTTTGGTTTTCTTTTCCATCTTACTAACTGCGATGTTTTAGCCATGCTTAATTCCTACTCCTTGTCCTTGGTTTTAAAAGGCATGCCGAATAATCTCAAAAGCTCGCGCGACTGCTCTTTAGTCTTGGCGTTCTTAATAACAAACGTTATATCCATGCCTTGAGTCCGGGTTATCCTGTCAAAATCTATCTCCGGGAAAATCCCCTGTTCAGATAAACCCAGGGTGTAGTTTCCCGCCTCATCGAAGGCGTCGGCGGAAACACCGCGGAAATCGCGTATACGCGGCAAGGTTATATTCAATAGCCTGTCCATGAATTCATACATCTTGATGCGCCGCAATGTCACCTTGCATCCTACGGTCTGGCCGTCTCTTATCTTAAAATTGGAGATCGCTTTCTTCGCGCGCCTGATTATGGGCTTTTGCCCGGTAATAGCGGCAAGCTCCTCCATCGCCTTTTCCAGAATCTTTATGTCCTGCACCGCTTCGCCTACGCCCATATTGATGACAACCTTTTCCACCCTGGGCACGGCGAACCTGTTTTTAAGCTTAAAAGTCTCCACCATCTGGGGAATAATCTCATTCCTGTATTTTTCAAGTAATCTAGGTATCATTTTATATTGCCTCTTTGCAGTTTTTACAAAATCTTGATTTTGCCTTGGTTTCTTTTGAAACGGTAAACCCTATCCGCACCGGGCTATTGCACGCTTTGCAGAAAAGCATAAGGTTTGAGATGCTTATGGGCGCCTCGATAGAAGCTATGCCGCCCTGCTGGTCCTGCCTGGTTTTACGCTTGTGCTTTTTTACCAAATTTATACCTTCCACGAGCACGCGTTTTTCAAGGCCGAATACCCTTAAGACCTTGCCTTTTTTTCCTTTATCGTCGCCTTTTACAACCTGAACCGTATCGCCTTTTTTTATCTTGGACATTAGATGACCTCCGGAGCAAGAGAGATGATCTTGGTAAAATTCTTTTCCCTTAATTCTTTGGCTACCGGGCCGAAAACACGCGTACCCCTGGGATTCATCGCAGCATCTATGAACACTATAGCATTGCGGTCAAACCTTAAGAGTGAACCGTCGGTACGCCTTATCGGGTCTTTCGTCCTGACAACCACGGCCTTGGCGACCTCGCCCTTCTTTATAGCCGCGTCCGGAGAAGATTCCTTGATATTAACGTTAATGATATCCCCAACGCTGGCAAACCTGCAATCTTTCTTGCCTAAGACCCCGATAAAGGAAGCGCGTTTTGCGCCGGTATTATCTGCTACATCTACAATCGACCTTAATTGAATCATAGTTATTCCTTAAGTTCTATTCCTTCTGCCTGTGCTTTTTTTATGATCTCGACCAGTTTGAACCTTTTTTCTTTGGACAAAGGCCTGGTTTCCTCGATCCTTACAATATCGCCCATTTTGGCGCTGTTTTTTTCGTCATGCACCTTGAATTTATTCGACGTCTTCAATATCCTGCCGTACTTCGGGTGCTTGCTTGCGCGCACCACTTTTACTACTATGGTCTTTGCCATCTTGCTGCTTAACACCGTGCCTGTATATTCTTTTGCTCTGCCCATCTGGCTTCTCTTTCTTTATGCTTTTTTGTTCTTTTCGTTTAAAATTGTTTTTACCCTGGCGATATCTTTTCTCACCAAAGAAAACATGTGCGGTTTCTCAGGCTGAGTAGTATAGCGTTGAATATTAAGCTTGAACAACTCTTCCTTGAGCGTTTTTTCTTTTTGTTCCAGTTCTTCTTTCGACAAATTCCTTAAGTCTTTAGTTTTCATATCTCTTGCCTGTTATTTGTGCGCCCGTGAAATAAACTTTGTTCTAAAGGGCAGTTTATACGCGACCATCCTGAAACATAATCTCGCGTATTCCTCAGGCACGCCGCCCAATTCGAACAATATTCTTCCTCTTCTGATCACGCATACCCAATGGGAGATCTCGCCTTTACCTTTACCCATGCGGATTTCAGCAGGTTTTTTAGTAATAGGCTTGTCCGGAAAAACCCTTATCCACAATTTGCCGCCTTTATGCAACTGGCGGGCAAGAACGACTCTCGCGGCTTCGATCTGGGTATTCTTAAAAAAACCGTTTTCAAGCGCCTTCAATCCGTACTCGCCGAACACCAAAGTTCCGCCGCGAGTGGCGATACCTCTACGCTGTCCGCGCTGTAATAAACGATACTTTACTCTTTTCGGCATCATTACCATATTAATCTCACTCTTTTACCGGCGTAACTTCCGTCTGAGCCGGCTGCTGCACTATTTTTTCTTCCTGAACTTTTTTCGCAAGAATTTCCCCTTTATAAAGCCAAACCTTAATACCGATAAGCCCGTAAGTGGTAAAGGCCTCCGTAAAACCGTAATCTATGTCGGCGCGCAGCGTCTGAAGCGGGACCTTGCCTTGTTTGTAGGTTTCCGTACGGCACATCTCAGCGCCATCCAGCCTTCCGGAAACGCTGATTTTGATGCCTTTGGCGCCGGCGTTCACCGACTGTTCTATCGCGCGCTTTACCGACCTGCGGAACCCGACTCTTTTTACTATCTGCATTTCCACATTCTGCGATACCAGCTGCGCGTCCAATGCCGGCATTTTCACTTCTTCTATATCTATGGAAACTTCCTTCTTGATCATAGCGGTCAGGTCCCCGCGCAGGCGCTCTATATCGGAGCCATGGCGGCCGATGATAATGCCGGGCCTTGCGGTAAAGATCCTGATCTTGGTGCGTTCGGTAAGCCTTTCGATGATGATCTTTGAGATCGAAGCCGACTTGAATTTCTCTTTAATGAATTTCCTGATCCTGTAATCCTCGTCGATGAAATGCGCATAATCCTTGGGCTTCGCGAACCACCTGCTTTGCCATGTCCTGATTACTCCGAGCCTTAGTGCGTATGGATGAACCTTTTGTCCCATTTCTCTCCTGTCTACTATTATTATGCTTTTAAATCCAGTTCCAATTTTACGTGCGACGTTCTTCTTTTTATCGGAGCCGCTCTTCCGAAAGCCGCCGCTTTATATCTTTTCCAAGCCGGCCCGACATTGCAAACCACTTTTGATACGTATAACTGCTCGGCGTTAAAGCCCTTAATTTTAGCATTAGCCACGGCAGAACGCAAGAGTTTTATCAAATATTCTTTCGGGCGCTTATTCACATTTAAGAGTATGTTCTCCGCCTGTACGGCCCCTTTATTGCGTATTAAATCGATTACCTGCCTCATTTTCGTAGGCGAGATCCTGATATGTGTAATTTCAGCTTTTACTAACATTGTTTTATCCCTATGTTTTTTCAGCGGCTTTCTTAGCCTTGACACCGCCGTGCTTTCTGAATATTCTCGTAGGCGCGAATTCGCCCAGTTTATGACCCACCATGTTTTCTGTCACGAAGACCGGAACGTGTTTTCTCCCGTCGTAAACGCCGAACGTCAAACCAACAAAATCCGGGACTATCGTTGAACGCCTTGACCAGGTCTTGATCACCTGCCGGACCCCTGTTCGGGAAATTTTCTCTACCTTTTCCAGCAGCCTCTCTTCTACGAACGGACCTTTTTTAACTGAACGTGGCATACTTTTCCCTCTCTTTACTGTCGGAAAAGTACTCCGGGCCCTGCTTCAGGGCGGGGAGTTATCTTTTTCCTCTCTAATTAACTTCTTCTCTTGGCAATGAACCTGTCGGAATACTTCCCGTGCTTCCTGGTCCTGTAACCTTTGGCCAACTGGCCCCAGGGAGAAACCGGATGGGGATTACCCTGCCCGGCCTTGCCTTCTCCACCGCCGTGCGGATGGTCATGCGGATTCATCGCGGAACCTCTAACGGTAGGCTTTATACCGAGCCATCTTGACCTTCCGGCCTTGCCCATAGAGATCGATTCATGCTCCACATTGCCGACCTGCCCGATAGTGGCATGGCAATCCAAATTTACCAGCCTTATTTCCCCGGAAGGAAGCCTTAAGTGCGCGATCTGGCCTTCTTTTGCCATGATCTGGGCGCTGGACCCGGCGCTTCTCACGATCTGTCCGCCCTTGCCTTTCACCAGTTCCACGTTATGTATCAAAGTGCCCTGCGGGATATGCTTTAAAGGCAGGCAATTACCCACTTTGATTTCCGCGTTTTTCTGGTCGCTTGATATGATTTCCTCGCCCACGTTTAAACCGACCGGGGCTATAATGTATCTTTTTTCTTTGTTAGGGTACTCGACCAACGCTATCCTCGAGGACCTGTTCGGGTCGTACTCAACGGACAAAACCTTTGCCGGCTGCTCGAACAAATCGCGCTTGAAATCGATCAGGCGCAGCATCCTTTTGTGCCCGCCGCCCCTGTGCCTTACGGTAACACGGCCGTAAACATTTCTTCCGCCTGTTTTCCTGATCGGCAGGAGCAATGACTTTTCCGGCTTATCCTTGGTGATCTCCACAAAATCCGGGCCGCTCATCCAGCGCCTTACCGGTGTTGTAGGTTTGAATTTTTTTATTCCCATGTTTTTAGCTCGTTAGCTCAGTAAGTCCTTAAGCCCAAACCTTAACGGATTATGAGCTCATGAACCGCAAGCTTTATTAAGTGGTTTCTATTTTTTGCCCTTTTTTCAAAGTGACGACCGCTTTCTTAAAATCCGGGGCCTTTCCTATCTGGTATCTCACTCTCTTCATTTTTCCCGCGGAAATGAAGGTATTGACATCCTGTACCTTTACCTTATACAACTGCTCTACCGCCTTCTTTATCTGGATCTTATTGCAGGATTTGGTTACCAGAAATAAATACTTGCCTTCCGGCTCATACAGGGTAGATTTTTCTGTTCTGATCAAAGCTTTAATTACATCTTGGGGTAGAGTCATCTCTTTATTCTCTCGGTTAAAGTTTTTAATCCGTCTTTGGTAATGGCCACTTTTTGCGCGGACAATACTTCATACACATTAGTGTCCTACGCGAGGTTTATGTTTAAAGAGCCGATATTGCGCAACGCGCGCCTTAATTTCCCTTCGGCTTT
>JAQULD010000041.1 GCA_028719045.1 Candidatus Omnitrophota bacterium
TTTCATTCACTACCCTTATACCCACGCACTCGCACTTGCTCCAATCCTTAAGAAGCTTAACTACAGCGTCCAGGTAATCTTTTCGCGAAGAGGATTCACCCAGCAGCTTAAGCAAATCGTTCCTCGCTTCTATTCTCCTGGAGATCTCACCGCGCTCATGCATTTGCTGGCTTAATTGTTTATTTGCCTGGTAAAGTTCGGCGGTCCTCCTGTTTACCCTCAACTCCAGCTCGTCATGGGCCTTCTGGAGCTCTATCTCCATATTTTTTCTTTCGCTTATATCCCGGATCACGATAATAAGGCCTATATTACCGCCTTTAGCATCTTTTAAAACGTTGGCCGCGGAATCCGCGTATATTTCCTCTCCGCTTCTTTTGCAATGGATATTCTCGCCCCGCCACGAACCTTTGGCCTTGAGCGCCCTTAAACAATCCCTTTCTTCTTTCTTGTTAATCCAGCGGTAGCGCAGCACGCTTTCTATTCTTTTATTAAGGGTTTCGCTCGCTTTATAACCGTAGAGGTGTTCGGCGGCATTGTTCCAGTAGGTTATCCGGCGGTCGCCATCAATAACAATGATCACGTCTTTTACCTGACGCAGGATATTCGCCTGCCGGTCCAGGATCTCTTCAACTCTTTGACGCGCGGCTATTTCTTTTTCCAGCCTGGCCTTTGAGCTATTTGTTTTCCTTGTTTTCTCTATCATCTTTTTTGGGTGGCGAGGTTTTGGTCCCTGTTTTTCTTCCTGTACTCGGTGGGGGTTTTACGGGTAAGTTTCTTGAACTGCCTGATGAATGATTCCACGTTCTCGTATCCAAGCTTGTCCGCTATCTGGTTCACATTATTGGCGCTCTTGCTCAACAACTCCCGCGCCTTCTCTATCTTTATCTTCAACCGGTATTCGCTGAAGCTCTTTCCGGTCTTTTGCTTGAAGATCCTGCTTAGGTACTTCGGGCTTAAGCATACCGCTTCCGCCGCCTCCTTTAACCCTATCTTCTTATAACAATTCCGCTCCGCGAAATCTTTTATCTTCTCTATCTTGCCGTTTATATCGCTTATATCTATCCCGTCTTCTCCCCGGCGCCTCTTTTCCAGCAACTTCTCTATTATTTCTTTGAAATTTTCTATATCTACGGGCTTTTCCACGAAATCATCCGCGTTACCCCTGAGCGCCTCTACAGCCACATCTTTGCTCCCGTGGCCCGTAAGTATCACTATCCCTAGCTCTGGGTCCCTTTTCTTTATCTCCCGCAGCACATCCGTTCCGCTTAATCCCGGCATCATCACGTCAAGGATAACCACCCCTATTTCGTTGGCCCTCTTTAACATCCCAAGAGCCTCTACCCCGCTTGACGCGTCCAAAACCTGGTATTCTTCCAAGGCTTCTTTTAACTCTTCCCTGAATTCACGGTCATCATCTACTATCAGTACTTTCTCTGCCATAGCTCTTCTTTCTTTTTAAGGATCTCTTCCACTTTTCCGATCACATCCGCCAGGTCAAACGGCTTCTTAATGCAGTTCTTTATCCCGCAGATATTCATCAGCAAAGAATGCTCGTCTTCGGTAAAAAAACCCGTAATGGCAATGATCGGGATATGTTTTAACCGCGGGATCTTCCTTAACTCTCCCGCCACCTGGAAACCGGATTTCCTCGGCATGCTCAGATCAAGCAGTATCAAATCCGGGGCCTGTTCGAGGACAGCGGCCACCGCTACGGTAGAATCGCTTACCGCGAATACATCATAACCGCTTAAGTCCAGGGCCTCTTTAAATTCCTGCAGGAGATCCTGGTCATCATCTATGAGCATTATTTTATTTTTAGCCATTTTCCTGACTTATATTTGTTAGAATTATTTTATCTGTATTTGAAGGTAAGTAAATGCTATTGTTCTGCTTTTTTCTGACTTTCTTCTACCGTGGGATATTAAACGCGATGTCTGGTAATTGGGAAGATTATAGTAAAAGTAGACCCTTTTTCTTTAACGCTCTCGACCGAAATATTGCCTCCGTGCAAGTCTATTATCTGGTAACACACCGTAAGGCCAAGGCCTGTGCCCCTGGACTTGGTGGTAAAAAAGGGTTCAGATATCCTGATCAATTCCTGAGGGCTCATGCCGATACCGTTATCTTTAAAGTTAATGCACATTTTATTTCCGCCGCTATCAAGGCTTGCGGAAATTTCAACCTCGCCTTTTTTTCCGCAAAAAGATTCAAACGCGTTGTTCAACATATTATTAAAAACTTCCCTGAACTGCAGCGGATCGATTTCCACGAAACTGTCTTTGATATCCCCGTATTTTTTAGCCAAGCTCACCTGGGACTTGTGGTATTTATTGCTTGTCGCCTCAACACATTCCTCCAGGATCTCATAAACGCTCACGGTCTCAAAATGCGGCAGCTTTATACGCGAATAAAACAACAGGTTAGTAATGATCTGGTCGGCTTCCATGACCTTTTTGTCTATGTTATCCAGGTTTGGTTGGATTGACGTATTAGGGTCTTTTCTTCTGATGTTGTAGCTGGCCGTGCGAATAACGCCAAGCGGGTTGCGCAGTTCGTGTGCGACGGTAGCCGCGAGCGTGCCGATAGTGGAAAGCTGTTTTTGTTTATCAAGCAGGACCTTGGCGGCCAAGAGTTCCTCTGTTTTTTCAGAAACCAGCTTCTCGAAAGTATCCTTATCCCTCTTTAATACTTCTTCCGCTTTTTTGCGTTCAGTTATGTCGCGGCAGATGCCTAAATTACTCACGCTGCCGTCCTTGTTCTTTAGCGGGGTATTGATTATGTCATAGGTCTTGCGGTTCTTCTCAAAGAACCATTCCCAGCGTATGGTTTTGCCGTTGAAAACTTCCCTGTTTTTGCAGAAAGGGCACTTTTCTTTTAAACCATGGAAATATTCATAACATTTCCCGCCCACAGGGCCGAATTCTTTCCCGAAAACCGGATTCACGTAAATAATATCATAGCCTTCATCAGAGATGTAAATCCCGTCTCCCATGGAATTCAGGATATTGATCATGCGGTCGCGTTCCTGCTGCAGCAGGTCTTCGAGCTTTTTACGCTCTGTGATGTCCTGGTCGACTACGATCGCTCCGGAGATATTATTCTCGGCATCCATAAGAGGGACAGCGGAATTCAGGATTATCTTTTTCATTCCGTCAAAACACTCTATTTCGATTTCTTCGTTAAGGACCGTTTCTCCTTTGGTAACCGCCCGCGCCAGGGGCCATTCCTGCGGTTCCACGCGTTTTCCGGTTATAAGCGACCGCCCCCTGTATTCGCCGTAGTTTTCAAGGCCGACAAATTTAGCCCCTCCCCAGATCTTAAGGCCGGCGGGATTAACATGGATGATCTTGCCGTCTTTTTCCGTTATCCAGACGCCCACGGGGAGGCTTTCCAGGACCCTGCGCACAAGTTCTTCTTTCTGCCTCAGGGCGATCTCTATTTTCTTGCGCTCGGTGATATCGGTGAACATCTGAAGCATCCCGATATATTTGCCTTCGGCATCCAATAGCGGGCTTTTAGAGGCGATGGCATAAAGAGTTGAGCCGTTTTTCTTGACCAGAATGGCCTCCGAGACTTCATTTCTTTCTCTCGCCGGCCTTTCAGGATCTTCAAACTGCCGGGAGGAAATACCTTTTTCGACCAAATCGGAGAATTTAAGATTGAGGAGTTCCTGCGCCGTAAAACCGAGCATTTGCGCCATCCGCCTGTTAGTATAAGCGGTCATTCCCAGCGCGTCGGTTACCCATATGCCTTCCAGGGAAGTTTCCACGATATTGCGGTATTTCTCTTCGCTGGCTTTTAAATCGGCCTGCGCTTTTTTGATCGCGGAAAATATAGGGCCTATATACAATACGCCTAAAAGGGTAAATGTCGAAGAAACAAGCGCTACTATTTCGGTGAGCGGATCGGGATTTGTTACGGGCAAACTGCGGAAAAATATATGATACAGGGTAAGTAAACGGCGCAGGGACATGAGGGTGACCGCCACTGAAATCAGCATCCAGGCAGTGCGCTTCCCCGTGACCTTAATGAGCTTTAAAGCAAAAATTGAAGCGGCAAGCTGGACAATGACAGAAATTACAAGAATAACTGTAATATTCATATGGAGGTTACCAGTAACGATTACCCCAGCAAATCTTTAATCTTGGCCAGGACGGCCTCTACATCAAAAGGTTTGCTTAAAACACATTCGGCGAGCTTTAAAATACGCACTTCTTCTTTTTCTTCCGCTCCTGCGGGCTCCTGCGTCAATTTGTTGGCAATGAGGTTTCCGGTAAGGACTATGACTTTTGTGTCGTTATCCTTCTCTCTTATTCCTTTTAGTATCTCGATGCCGTTAAGACGCGGCATTTTTATATCCAAAAGCAAAAGGTCATAACTATTATTCTCAATAAGTTTTTTCGCGCCCAGGCCGTCGAAGATCTTATTTACCGAATACCCCTCGTCCTCAAGGAGCTCGGACATCTCTTCGCACATGTCCTCATCGTCGTCCACTATCAGCACTTTCTTCTTCGGGGCGCTTTCGGCGGATTTATGTTTATCTTTCTTCATGGCTTATTTTCTGTTTTTCTTCCTGTACTCGGTGGGGGTTTTACGGGTAAGTTTCTTGAACTGCCTGATGAATGATTCCACGTTCTCGTATCCAAGCTTGTCCGCTATCTGGTTCACATTATTGGCGCTCTTGCTCAACAACTCCCGCGCCTTCTCTATCTTTATCTTCAACCGGTATTCGCTGAAGCTCTTTCCGGTCTTTTGCTTGAAGATCCTGCTTAGGTACTTCGGGCTTAAGCATACCGCTTCCGCCGCCTCCTTTAACCCTATCTTCTTATAACAATTCCGCTCCGCGAAATCTTTTATCTTCTCTATCTTGCCGTTTATATCGCTTATATCTATCCCGTCTTCTCCCCGGCGCCTCTTTTCCAGCAACTTCTCTATTATTTCTTTGAAATTTTCTATATCTACGGGCTTTTCCACGAAATCATCCGCGTTACCCCTGAGCGCCTCTACAGCCACATCTTTGCTCCCGTGGCCCGTAAGTATCACTATCCCTAGCTCTGGGTCCCTTTTCTTTATCTCCCGCAGCACATCCGTTCCGCTTAATCCCGGCATCATCACGTCAAGGATAACCACCCCTATTTCGTTGGCCCTCTTTAACATCCCAAGAGCCTCTACCCCGCTTGACGCGTCCAAAACCTGGTATTCTTCCAAGGCTTCTTTTAACTCTTCCCTGAATTCACGGTCATCATCTACTATCAGTACTTTCTCTGCCATAGCTCTTCTTTCTTTTTAAGGGGTTTTATTCTATCTATTTAGAAAATATCAGCTTTTATTTCTGAGGAAAGGCAAATTATTTAAAATTCAGCCCGGTGAGACTGGCACAGAAAGCCCCTTTTTCAAGGCTTTCCGTGTCAATTATTCTATCAAACCCCCCCTTTTTATGCAAGATTTATTTTGCATATGTTTACACATAAAGGAGGCCTAACAAGATTGGCAGCTGAAGGTTTTTGACGCCTCTTTATGCAGACTGCCTTCCAAAGGGAGGTTAGCTTCTTTGTAATCTTTAAGGCCCCCTTTATAGTCCAAAACGTTTTTGTAGCCCAAAGATAACAGCTTTTCCGCTGCCTGAGTGCTGGCCATGCAATCAAAACTGGCGCAATAAACCACGATCAGGTCATTTTTCCCCAGGATCTTTCCGGCTTTCACCTCAATATCCTGCAAAGGAATGGAAATAGCGCCTTTTATATGCTCTTCTTCATAATGTTGAGCAGCAAGCACATCCACTAACCTCAAATCTCTTACTTGAGCGATCATATCTTGAAGCTCTTCCCTGGTAATTTTCTTAACCATACGCCCTCCTTTTTAGGCGGTTTAACCTTAAGGCGAACAAACGTTATCCTGATACACATCCCCTGTATTCTTTACTCTTGAAGGGAGCGTACAGTTGACTTCCGCAGCATACGCCGCAACTGAACTAAAAACCATTAGCATGATTAGGCTTACGATAATCGTCTTCATCTTTTCCTCCTCTTTTATTTTCCCGTTCCACTGTCAGCCACCGTTGAATTTAGATTCTGTTCAGAGTATATTTGCTCCGCGATATTCTTATGCTTCTGGTGGCGCGCTCTTCTGACAACCCTGTACATTACGCTCGCCGGTTCCCCTATCTTTATTTCCCCGTATATGACCGTTTCCGGGTTTATTAAGAAAGCCACGATCTGCTTTAACCCGGATCCGGTATAATTAGAAACCGCTATGTAATTACCGTTAAAAAACTCCACTTTTCCGCTGAATTCCTGAAGTTTTGCCTTCCCCTGTATAGGATAACCGTATCCGCTGGCAAAAGCCATCAGCGATAAAGTAAAAGCGGTAATTAAACTCACCAGCAGTAACTTTTTCATTTTACCTCCCTTTTCTAATATTTAGATGAGGGGAAGGAAAAATGGTTGCAATATTTTTATGGGGCTATTTAGGGTGAGAGAGGAAATTCTTGATCTTATTCTGGAGCTGAGGCGAGATATCCTGGCACTGCAGGGCGCCTGTGATACGGATGGCTTTACGGTACGAATTCAGAAATGTCTTGCATGACGGACAATCCGATATGTGGTTGTTAAAGGAATGCTGTTTTTTTTCGTTGAGCCGGCCGCTCGCGTAATCATAGACAAACCCTGTTAAAATAGAGCATGTCCTGCCGTGTTTCAGCTGCCCGGGCAGCTTGTCATTCTGGTAATCAGAGATCTCCGATTTTATCAAAAGATAAGCCCGGTGCAGGCGCGTTTTTAACGAATTCTCTTTCAGCCCCATGATCACGGCGGCGTCTTTCACTGAAAAATTCTCCAGCCGGTGCAAAAGAAGCGGCATCCTGTACTTGATAGGTATATGTTTTATCGCGGTATCGATCCTGTCCCGCAATTCCTGGTCCAGGAGCTGTTCATCGGGCAGTTTCGGCCAGCTTACAAATAATCCGGAAGGGATCTTTTTGGCGTAATGGGTAAGAAAACCCGTAAGCCTGAAATTACTGCTTCTTTTTCTTAAGCTCATCAGCGCTTCATTGTAAGCGATCTTGTAGATCCAGGTTGAAATACTTGATTCATTCCGGAATCCGGACAGGTTCTTAGCGATCTTCAAGAAAGTATTCTGCACTATGTCTTCGGCGTCCTTTTCATTCCTGGTAATGCTCAAAGCCAGCCGGTAAACCTTGGATTTATATTGTTTGAATATTTCTTCTATTCCCAGTTCATTATACATAGTGTTATTGCCTGATTTTAAGCTCACGCAGTATATTTTCCAGTAATTGCTTATGGGAGCTCTCTTCTTTTATAATAACCGCAAGCCCTTTTATCGCCGTTTCTGATTTTATCCTTCCTATAAGCTCGGAATAAAACCTTATGGAATTATCTTCGATGATTATCCCCAGGCGCAGCGCGTCCTCGCGGTTTTTTATGGCCTTCTTCAGCTCTTTTGTGTTTTTATAAGGAGAGAATATCCCGTAATCCATGCTCTCCAAGAGGTCGTTATCCTCTGAAAGGTCTTCGCTGTGTTCTCTTATCGTAAATATAGCCCGCTCGAAAAAAGCGAGGTGTTTCTGTTCTTCTCCGGTTAAAAGTTCGATCGCCTTCCCGGTTTCTTTGCTTTTTACCGCGTCCTTAAGGCCTTTGTAGAATTCCAAGCCGTCTTTTTCTATCTTGCAGGCGATCTTATAGGCTTCCACTTCATCAAAATCCGTTATGACAAGAGCCCCTTCTTTTTCTTCAATACGCATCTGGCTTGCCTCCGTTTTAAATTTAAGCCTGCAGTTCGTCTATGATCCTGGCCATAATAAAGTCATTGTCCGTTAACCCTCCGGCCGCGTGAGTGGTCAGGGTGACTTTAAGTTTGTTATAAATTATGGTCATCGTCGGATGATGGCCCTGTTCTTCCGCAAGGACCGATACCAGGTCCAGGAAATACTTAGCCTCGACAAAATCCTTGAACTTGAATTCCTTGACCAATTTCTTTTCCTCCGCCAGTTCCCATCCGCGGTACTTAGCGAGCAGCTTTTCAACTTTTTCTTTCGGCATAGGTGGAGTGCCCTGCTCGCAGGGCGCGCATTTTCCAGGCAAGGCTTCCTGCGCCGCGAAAAACTCCGGGTTTTTTACCACTTCCTCAAGATATTTTAAGGCATGGCCGTAATCAGGGGCGTTGGTCAGCTCGCCTACGATTTGAATATACCTTAAAATATTATTCTTGTCTACAATCAGGATAGACCTGGCCAGCAAATTCAATTCTTTGATGAGCAGCCCGTAGTTTATCCCGAAAGAGGAAGTTTTGTAGTCGGAAAAAAGCCGCGCGTTCTTTATTTCATTCGCCTGGCAGAACCTGTTCTGCGCGAAAGGCAGGTCTTTGCTTATCCCTACGACCACCGTATCCGCCTGGAAAGCGGTCGCCTTCTTGTTAAATTCCTTTACCTGCATATCGCAGACCGGGGTGTCGATCGAAGGGAAAGAAGTGATGATCTTTATTTTACCGGCAAAGTCGGCAAGGCTTGTTTCCTTTAACTCCCCGGAAACCACCTTAAAATCCGGAGCCGGCTTTTCCGTTTTAAGGGACCTTCCCACTAAAGTCACCGGATTACCTTTAAATGTAATCGCTTTGGCCATTTTATCCTCCTTGTTAGCCCGTTCTTATGTTAGGCCTTTCTTATCTAAGCTTATTATTTACATATTCGATGCAATTAGTAAAGGTAGGGATGCCACAATTTATTGACATAATTCCTCCAAACCGGCAAGATTTGGAGGAATTATGCGTTCGGAGGGTTATTTTTTCAGGATTTCTTCCAGGTCCTTTTCCGGGGTTGTAATCAATTTCAGGGCGAAATTATCCTGGATCACTTTAAAGACTCCAGGGGTTATAAAAGCCGGAGGAGTCGGCCCTATCCTTATATTTTTTACTCCCAGATAAAACAAGGTCAAAAGTATCGCTACCGCTTTTTGCTCAAACCAGGACAAAACAAAAATCAAAGGCAGGCTGTTTATGTCCGTGTCAAACGCCTTAGAGAGGGCGCCCGCCACCTGTATGGCGGAATAAGCGTTATTGCACTGCCCGACATCAATAAGGCGGGGTATACCGTCAATGGAGCCGAAGTCCAGTTTATTGAACCTGTATTTCCCGCAGGCAAGCGTAAGGATAACACAATCCTTAGGCAGGCGTTCGGCGAACTCGGTATAATAATTGCGCCCGGGTTTTGCGCCGTCGCAGCCCCCGATCAGGAAAAAGCGTTTGATCTTTCCGGATTTTACGGCCGCGATGATCTTATCCGCCAGTCCCAGGATCGCCGTATGGTGAAAACCGGTCATGATCTTTTTCGCGGGCGCCTCAGGCAAAGCCGGCAAAGATCTCGCTTTTTTGATCAAAGAGGAAAAATCCCTGCCTTTGATATGCTCGGCTTGCGGTATCCCGGTGATCCCTGTCGTAAACAAACGGTCCAAATAGGTATTGGAAGGCGGTATCAGGACGCAATTGGTAGTAGCCAATATCGCCCCGCTAAACTCATTGAATTCTTTTTTCTGCTCCTGCCAGGCGCCCCCGTAATTACCAACCAGATGCTTGAATTTCTTCAATCCCGGATAACCGTGCGCGGGTAGCATTTCGCTGTGCGTGTAAATATTTATGCCGGTGCCCTCGGTCTGTTTTAAGAGCTCGTATAAATCAAGAAGGTCGTGGCCTGTGACCAGTATACCCGGGCCTTTTCTCGTGCCGGTCTCCACTTCCACCGGTACAGGGTTGCCAAAACGCTCTGTATGCGCTTTATCCAGGAGCGCCATAACTTTTAAATTCATCTCTCCGCATTTTAAAACCATTCCCACATGCTGATTAATATCGAAGCTTACGTTGGTAACGGTCTTGAATAAAGCCTCGTGCATAAAAGCGTCCACTTCTTCGTCTTTTGCCCCTAATTCCCGGGCGTGATAGGCGTAAGCCGCTATGCCTTTAAGGCCGAACAATAAAATGTCCTGAAGGCTCTGGATATCCTCATTTTTTCCGCATACACCCATTTTTGTGCAACCATTGCCGCCCGCCGTCTGTTCGCATTGATAACAAAACATTTTCTTCCCTCCTAATTTGTCTCGCTTTACTGTTTACAAATTGCCCCTTTTACGCTTATTGTTATATCTTCATACGGAATATCTTTTCCCGAATTTTCAATCGCTTCTTTTATCAAACCGACGAACCCGAAACAACACGGCACCTCCATATGCGCGCAGGTAACCGATTTTATGTTGTTCGCGGCCAGTATAGCGGAGATTTTCTCCTGATAGATGGAAACATCGTCCAGTTTAGGACAGCCGACCAAAAGGACCTTGTCCTTTAAAAGGCCTTTGTGGAAATCAGCGTAAGCAAAAGCCACACAGTCAGCGGCGATCAATAAATCCGCGCCTTCCAGAAACGGGGCCTGGACCGGAACAAGCATAAGCTGTACCGGCCATTGCCTGAGCGCTGTTTTTTCCTCTTTTAAAAATTTCGGCGCCTGTTTTACGGTATTGCGCATGGCCTTTAATTCATCGTAGCTTGCTGCCTGCCTTTCTTCTATGATGATCGCCCCCTTTGGACAATGGCCGATGCAGGCGCCCAGACCGTCGCAGAATGAATCGCTTATTAGCCTGGCCTTGCCGTCAATCACCTGTATGGCGCCTTCCGGGCAATTCGGCAGGCATAAGCCGCAGCCGGAACATTTTTCCTCATCGATCTTTATTATTTTTCTTTTAGCCATTGTTTATCCCTTTAGTAAAGAAGCCAAACTGATAGTTTTAAGCTCGGAAACCACGCGGCTTTCTATGTTACCGATTTTCCTCCTTAAAGCGCAGTTTTTCCTGTTCGGGCAAAGCATCTTCTTAAAAAAACATTCATTCAGCTTAAGCGGCCCCTGGAACGTCTCGATCAAATCAACCAGATAGATCTTTGACGAAGACAGGCCAAGAGAAAAACCGCCCCCCTTGCCTTTAAAGGATTTAAGCGTACCTTTTTTATTCAATACCTGGAGTATCTTCCTTAAAAACGGGCGGGGCATGCCGAGTTCCGCGACAAGCTCGGCGGCGGAAACTATTTTTCCTTTTTTTCCGGCGATAAAAGCCAGCGCTCTTACCGCGTAATCCGTGTCTCTCGTGATTAATTTCACTTTAGGGTTCCTATCTTTTGGTTTTATAAGGTGATTTTCTGCGATAACAAAAATATGGAAGACGAATGGGCAGTTTAACGTCTTGCCCGGGACAAAGTACTACACCCCTCTTTACAACGTGCTACGGGCCGCAGCATGAAATCAACAGTTACATCCATTCCCCCTCCTTTGTTTACCAAAACAACACCTGCGTAATTAATCACTGCTATCTATACAAATGATACCATATAAGTATCATTTGTCAAGAAAAATTTTTTATCCCAGCCGCGCGGCCATTTCAATCAAAGTATTTACCAGGAAAGACCTCAGGAACATAATGATAAAAAACGCGATGATCGGGGAAATGTCTATGCCGATCTTAAGAGTAAAGGGCAGAATTTTTCTTATGGGGTAGAGTATAGGCTCGGTCACCTTATATAAGAACTGGACGATCGGATTATACGGGTCGGGGCTGACCCAGCTTATGAGCGCGCGGATCAGGATCAGCCAATACAATATAGCAAGGCCGACATCCAGGATCTTTGCCGAAGCTATCAGAAAATTCGAAAGCACAAACATGGTCTTCTCCAGTTATTAATTGTACTATTTTATCCACCCTTACCGGAATTGTCAATAATTTAAAAACTCTTCTTGTAACCCCTCATCAGCAGCGAGTTAGTGACCACGGAAACCGAACTGAAAGCCATAGCGGAGCCGGCGATCATCGGGTTTAAGAGAAAGCCCGTAAACGGATAGAGCGCCCCCGCGGCTACCGGCAGGGCTATAATATTATAGAAAAAAGCCCAGAAAAGATTCTGTTTTATTTTTTTCATGGCGTAGCGGCTGATATCCATGGCTAAATTCACGTCCCGCAAATCATTTTTTACCAACACGATATCTCCCGCTTCTATCGCTATATCCGTGCCGCTCCCTATCGCGATACCTATATCCGCCTGGGTTAAAGCGGGGGCATCGTTTATGCCATCCCCGACCATGGCCACCTTTAACCCCTTTGCCTGCAGTTTATTTATCTCTTTGGCCTTATCCTGCGGCAGGACCCCGGCAAGGATTTCTTCTATTCCAAGTTTCTTTCCTATAGCCCGGGCGGTCCTCATGTTGTCTCCGGTGATCATAATGACCTGTTTCCCCGAGCTTTTAAGGCCCGCCACAGCCTGAACGGAAGATTCCTTAAGCGTATCGGCCACAGCCAACAGGCCTATAATCTTACGGTCTCTGGCTAAAAATACGACGGTCTTGCCTTCATCCTCAAGGTTGTTTAAATCTTTTTCCAACCCCTGGATATCATAACCTGTACCGGAAAAAAGGCCGGCCTTGCCGATAACGATCTCAAGATTATCTATCTTACCGGATACGCCTTCTCCCGGAATAGCGGTAAAACCGGTTACTTCTTTTAATTTTATATCCCTGTCTTTGGCAAAACTGACGATCGCCTCCCCTAACGGATGTTCCGAGTTATTCTCAAGGGAAGCCGCCAGCGTCAAAGCTTCTTTCTCGGTCACGCCGTAAGAAACAATGTCGGTGACCCGTGGCTCCCCTTTGGTGAGCGTCCCGGTTTTATCAAAAACAACCGCGTCGATCTTGCGCGCGGCCTGAAGGCTGGCGGCGCTTCTGATCAATATCCCGTTTTGCGCGGCCTTGCCTGTCGCGACCATAACGGCGGTGGGAGTGGCTAACCCCATGGAGCACGGACAGGCAATGATCAAAACAGGAATTAAGACGGATAACGCGAAGGCAAAACCGTACCCGGCTAAAAGCCAGGCCGTAAAAGACAGTATCCCTATCATCAATACCGCAG
>JAQULD010000042.1 GCA_028719045.1 Candidatus Omnitrophota bacterium
TCCCTCTCAAAGACCTGCAATATGACAGGCTGGAGGATAGGCTGGGCCTGCGGTAACAAAGATTTGATCGCGGGGCTCGCCAAGGTAAAATCCAACGTCGATTCCGGGATCTTTTCGGCGATCCAGATCGCGGGGATCGTGGCGCTGGAAGGCCAAAAATAATTCGCGGAAAACACCTGCCAGCTTTATCAGGCCAGACGCAACATCCTGGTAGAAGGTTTGAACTCGCTGGGCTGGCCCGTCAAGAAACCTAAAGCCACCTTTTACATATGGGCCAGGATTCCTAAAACCAAAAAGACATCAATTGAATTTTCCGGCGAGCTCCTGGAGAAAGCCAACATCGTAGCCACTCCGGGAGTGGGATTCGGAAAACACGGGGAAGGCTATATACGCTTCGCTCTTACCGTAAACAAAGAAAGAATGAAAGAAGTTATCACGAGGATCAAAGCGATATGGTGACCTGTTTTATAGGCCTAGGGTCAAACCTGGGTGACAGGAACTATTACATAACTGCGGCGATAAAAAGAATAAAGATGCTCCCGTTCACACGGATAAAAAAGATTTCTTCTATCATTGAGACCGCGCCCCAAGGCGGCCCCGCTCAAGGGCCGTATTTGAATGCCGTTTTAGCGTTAGACACCGGCCTTGCGCCTTACTCATTGCTTCAAAAACTGCAGGAGATAGAAAACAGCTTAGGGCGTGTCCGGACCGGAAAAAACTCTCCCCGTACCATTGACCTGGACATTCTCATTTATTCGGACACCCTCATAAACGAAGAAGCCTTACGCATACCTCATCCCCGCATGATGGAACGCGAATTTGTGCTTACCCCTCTTAAAGAAATTGCCCCGGAAGTACTGAAAGACTTGACTTTAAAAAAAAGAAGTGACCTATGAAAATCATACACGCCATCCCGCAGATGGAGAAGGTTAGCAGGGACGCAAAAAATAAAGGCAAATCCCTGGGATTTGTGGCCACGATGGGAGCTCTCCATGACGGGCACTTAAGCCTCATCCGTAAGGCGCGAAAAGAAAACGACATCGTGGTGGTAAGCATATTCGTCAACCCCGCGCAATTCGGCCCTAAAGAGGATTTCAAGCGCTATCCCCGTCCTGTAAAACAAGACCTGGCACTGTGCCGCAAGACCGGCGTGGATTTCGTTTTTTCCCCGAAAAGCGAAGAGATGTATCCGGAAGGCTTTAAAACTTATGTCCAGGTCGAAGGGCTAAGCGATACCTTATGCGGAGCTAAAAGGCCGGGGCATTTCCGCGGCGTGGCCACGGTAGTAACGAAACTGTTCAATATAATCCGCCCTGACACGGCTTACTTCGGGCAAAAAGACGCGCAGCAGTTAATCATCTTGCAACAAATGGCCAAAGATTTGAATATGCCGGTAAAGATCAAAATGCTTCCCATTGTAAGAGAAAAAACCGGGCTGGCTTTAAGTTCAAGGAACATTTATCTCAAGGGATCCGAAAGAAAAGACGCGCTGGCCTTGTCCCGGGCCCTTGCCGAAGCTTCCCGCCTGCTAAAAAAAGGCATAAACTCTTCCGGAAGGATAATCGCGGGAATGCAATCTATTATAAAAAAAGCCCCCGCGGCGAGGATCGATTACACGGCTATAGTGGGCTTAACTGATTTAAAGCCTGTAAAACTTATAAAGGGGGGCTGCTTGATCGCGCTGGCAGTCCGGATCGGAAAAACAAGGCTTATCGATAACATGATTGTAGGAAAATAACCATTATGCTTAAAAAAGTCAGGATAGGAATTGCCGGCTGCGGAGCTATCGGCTCGTCTCTGGCAAAAGCGATCGTAAAAGATTTCTCTGCCCGGGCGACTTTGTCCGCGTTATATGATATAGACCCCGTGAAGTCCTCCGCATTGTCCCGGAGTTTGGGAAAAAATATTTCCGCCAAAAACCTGGGAGCGCTGTTAAAAAAATCGGATCTCGTTATTGAAGCTTCTCAAGCGAAAAGTTCATATGACATCGCTTACTCATCCTTAAAGAACGGGAAAAGCATCCTTGTCATGAGCATCGGGGGGATTTTAAACGGTTTTAACCGCCTGCAGGCTTTAGCGGAAAGAAAAAACGCGAAAGTTTACCTGCCGAGCGGAGCTATCGCAGGGCTAGACGCTTTGAAAGCCGCTTCTCTCGGTAAAATAAAAAAGGTGGTACTGACCACCTTTAAAAATCCGCTTTCTTTTAAAGGCAACAGTTACCTGAAGCAAAAAGGGGTAAAACTTGACAAGATACAAAATGAAACGGTGTTGTTTGAAGGCAGCGCCAAACAAGCAGTCAGATTTTTTCCGCAGAATATAAACGTTGCAGCCGCCCTAAGTATAGCCGGGATAGGCCAGGAAAGAACTAAAGTAAAAATAGTCGCTTCGAAAAAAATGGAAAGGAACACGCACGAAATCAAGATCGAATCCGATTCTGGCAGTATCACATGCCGCACAGAGAATGTCCTGCATCCGGATAACCCGAAAACCAGTTATCTGGCGGTATTGTCTGCCGTTGCAACCTTAAAACAAATCTTTGCTCCCGTGAAAATCGGTACGTAGAAACAGGCTTTTGTTTTAAAATTATAAAATGAAGGGAGGTGAAATACAATATGGCAGAAAAAGTCGCAAAAGTAGGAATCAAAAGAGAAAAGGGATACCTCTATTACGTCGATAAGCAGGGTGACGTATCCAGCGCCAAAATGGCGAGGGGTAAGGAAAAAGGGGGTAAGCCCAAAAAAGTAGCAAAATGCGGTATCAAGAGAAAAGAAGGATACCTCTATTTTGTTGACAAGCAGGGTGACGTTTCTTGCGCCAAGATGAAAAGAGGCGGCAAGAAATCCAAGAGAAAATAATGTAACAAACAAAAGAAAACCCCTGTCTTTTTTCGCAGGGGTTTTCTTTTGCTTAAACTTCTAACTATCAGGTTCAACTCCTGCCAGAACAAACCATCCGGAAGGCTTTTATGGAAAACAATATCATTATAAAAGGCGCCAAAGAGCACAACCTCAAAAACATAAACCTTGAACTGCCGCGCAACAAACTGATCGTGGTCACCGGTTTATCGGGTTCAGGGAAGTCCAGCCTTGCCTTTGATACTATTTACGCCGAAGGGCAGCGCCGGTACGTGGAAAGCTTATCCAGCTACGCCAGGCAATTCCTGGAACAACTGCAAAAACCGGATGTCGAATATATCGAAGGATTGTCACCGGCCATCTCGATCGAGCAGAGGACCGCCGGAGGAAACCCGCGTTCAACGGTAGGCACCCAGACTGAAATATACGATTACTTAAGGCTTCTTTTTGCCAGGATCGGCAAAGTCCATTGCTATAACTGCGGGCAGCCCATAGAAAGGCAGACATCCCAGGAAATCGTGGAAAGGATCCTCCAGCAGCTAAAAGACAAAAGCGTACAAATACTGGCGCCCTTGGTCAAAGGCAAAAAGGGCGAATATAAGGAGATTTTTTCACAGATCCAAAAATCAGGTTTTACCCGCTGCCGGGTAGACGGGCAGGTCTATGAATTACCGGCCCGGATCAAGCTGCAGAAATACAAAATACACAATATAGAGGTAGTGGTAGACAGGCTCTCCATAAAAGCTGAAGCAAAGAACAGGATCACAGACTCGGTAGAGACAGCCTTAAAAACAGGCAAAGGCATAGTGATCGTAGTGGTAACGAACGGGCAAGCGGACAAAAGCGGCGACAAACCAGCTGAATTTATCTTCAGCGAACAGTATGCCTGCGCAAAATGCGGAATAGATATCGCGGAGGTTGAACCCAGGTTATTTTCATTCAACTCCCCGTTCGGCGCCTGCCTTTCCTGCAACGGCCTGGGGATAAAGCTGGAATTCGACCCAGATCTGGTCGTGCCTGACAAGAACAAGTCCATTAACGGGGGAGCGATCGAAGCATGGAAACGAGGCGGACGGGGTTACATCCTGTACTACCGCTGGCTGATCAGGGAATTATCCCGCGAAATGAATTTTGACCTGGACACACCTTTTATCAAACTTAAAAAAGAAACCCAAAAAGCCATTCTTTACGGCACAAACGAATATTTCCCGGGCGGCAAGCCCTTCGAGGGGGTCATACCTCATCTGGAAAGGCTCTTCAAACAGACTGAAAGCGACTATTTAAAAGAAGAGATTTCCAGGTTCATGTCAAGCCTGCCCTGTCCGGTTTGCAACGGTTCAAGGCTCAAGAAAGAAAGCCTCGCGGTTACTATAAACGGCAAAAACATATGGGAAATAACCCGGTTGCCGGTAAAAGAAAGCTGTGATTTTTTCAAGAACATTTCCCTCTCACAGAAAGAACAGCAGATAGCCCGCCAGGTTTTAAAAGAAATAATACAAAGGCTGCAATTTTGCATTAACGTAGGCCTTGACTATATCACCCTGGACAGGAAATATTTCACCCTTTCAGGAGGAGAGGCGCAGAGAGTGCGTTTGGCGACCCAGGTAGGATCACGCCTGGTCGGAGTGCTTTATATTTTAGACGAACCAAGCATAGGGCTGCATCCCAGGGACGAATCCCAGTTAATCTCCACCTTAAAAGACTTAAGGGACCTTGGCAACACTCTCATCATTGTCGAACACGACGAATCCGTGATCAGGGCAGCCGATTATATAGTGGATTTGGGCCCCGGAGCGGGAAGCCATGGCGGCGAAGTGGTTTTCTCCGGCACAAAAGATGATTTACTAAAACATTCTGATTGCCTGACCGCGAAATACTTACGCAAGGAATTAAGAATAAATATCCCGGAAAACAGAAGGAAGCCGGACATAAAAAACTGCCTCCAGGTGATCGGAGCCAGGGAACATAACCTGAAATCCATAGACGTAAAATTCCCCCTGGGCGTATTTATCGGCATAACCGGAGTTTCCGGCTCAGGTAAATCCACGTTAATAGACGAAATACTGTACCGCAGCTTATCCAAAGCGCTTTACAAATCAAAGGAAAAACCCGGAGATTACGATAAAATACTTGGGACTCATCTTGTAGACAAGGTCATCATGGTAGACCAATCGCCGATAGGCAGGACCCCGCGTTCCAATCCCGCTACCTATACGGGAGTTTTTAGCGTGATCAGGGATATCTTCAGCAGGCTTCCGGAAGCGCGAATGAGAGGATATAAACCGGGCAGATTCTCCTTTAATGTCAAAGGCGGACGGTGCGAAGCCTGCTCAGGGGACGGCATTAAAAAGATAGAAATGCATTTTCTGCCCGATGTTTACGTAAAATGCGATGTATGCAAAGGAAGGCGCTTCAATGAAGCCACTTTAGAGGTAAAATACAAAGGCAAAAGCATAGCCGATGTCCTGGATATGACGGTAGAAGAAGCCCTGGATTTATTTTCCAATGTGCCTAAAATAAAAAACGTGCTTTTTACCCTTTACGACGTAGGCCTCGGTTATATACAACTCGGACAGTCCGCCACCACCTTATCCGGAGGAGAAGCTCAACGCCTTAAGCTTTCTTCCGAATTAAGCAAGAGAGCCACAGGTAAAACCCTTTATATCCTGGATGAACCTACCACAGGCCTGCACTTTGCCGACGTGCAAAAGCTGCTATCGGTCCTGCAGAGGCTGGTAGATAAAGGGAATACCGTCCTGGTGATCGAGCATAACCTGGAAGTGATTAAATGCTCCGATTATATAATCGATCTTGGCCCCGAAGGAGGCGAAGATGGCGGAAAGGTCGTGGCCTGCGGCAGCCCCGAAGAAGTTGTCAAAAACAATGATTCTTACACGGCAAAGTACCTAAGAAAGGTATTGAATAACAGTTAGAGTAGTGCTATATTTAAATCCAAATGAAAAAATTAACTTTCGCTTTGATACTGTTTTGCGCCTTTAGTTCTGTTCTTTGCGGCTTGGCTTATCCCCAGGAACAAGCTAAGGAAGAGGAAGCATTGTTCGTCGCGCAAAAAGCGGTGGATGACGGTTTTTATGACGTGGGCCTGTCCCTCCTTGAGCGTTTCTTAAAGAACTATCCCGCTTCCTCAAAAACGACAGACGCCAGCCTTTTAATAGGACAATGCTATTTTTACCAGGGCAGGTATCTTGACGCCTTAAAAAAGTTCGAAGAACTGCAAAACCTGCCCCAGGCAAGCGGTATAAAAGACGCTGTCTTATACTGGACGGCCGAGGTGCATTTCAGGGGCAATAATTTCAGCAAGGCCGCTTCATTTTACAAGATGATCATAGATGATTTCCCGAAATCCACGTACCTTCCTAGCGCGTATTATTCCATGGGCTGGTGCCTGTTCCAGGACGGCAAATTCGAAGAGGCATTGAATTATTTCAAGGCAGTGGAAGAGAAATTCCCCAAAGAAACCCAGGTACAAGACGCGTATTTTAAAATAATAGAATGCCTCTACAACCTCAAAGATTACCCGGCAATGAAAGAGAAGATCAAATCTTACCTTAAACTCTACTCCAAAGATGTCTCAAAGATCCCGTACCTCTACTTTTACCAGGCCGAAGCCGATTACTACCTGAATAATTTTACAGAAAGCCTTGACAGCTATTCCAAGGCCCTTGCCAAGACTAAGGACGAAAAACTCCAGGCCCTGGCCCGCCTCGGGATAGGCTGGTCTTACCTTAAAGAAAAGCTTTACAAGCAGGCGGAAGACGCTTTTTCCGAAGTAAAGGCCGATAACCTGGAAAAAAGGAACCAGGACGCGCTCCTTCTGGCAAAAGCGGTCTTGAACTTTGAAACAAAAAAATACACGCAAGCCGAAGAGATATACAATCAGCTGATGAATTCCACTACAGACACGGCCGTGCAGGTCCAGGCCTGCCTGGGGAAAGCGGATTCGCTTTACAACCTCGGGGAATACCAGGAAGCGGAGATAGTGTACAAAGAGGCTTTAGCCAAAATCACGGTTGATTTTCCTTCCGGAGAGATAACGGACAAATTGCATTACGGCCTGGCCTGGGCCCTTTTCAAACAAGCGGAATTCAAGGATGCCATCAAGGAATTCCAGAAAATAGCCAAGCAAAGCGAGGACAAGGTCGTTAAGGTTAGCGCACTTTGCCAGATAGGCGACGCCTACCAGGATTCAGGCGAATACGACAAAGCACAAGAGACCTACGACAGCATACTAAAAGATTACCCGGACAGCCTGTACGGGGATTACGTCCAGTATCAATTGGGCTTAACGATGCTAAAATCCTCTAATTATGACGGGGCGATCCTAAGTTTTTTAAGCCTGAAAAGGAATTACCCGAATTCCAAGATGCTCGATGAAGCCAACTACGCGCTGGGGCTGGCTTATTTCCAAAAACAGGATTATAATTCCAGCAGGGAAATATTCGGCAGGTTCGAACAGGACTTTAAAGAAAGCAACCTTAAATCACAGGCCAATTACCTCCTGGGCACAAGCTTATATAATCTGGGCAAATACCAGGAAGCCATTGAGGTATTCAAAAACATCCTGAGGAATTTCAGCCAGGACAGCGACCTCTGCCAGAAAGCGGAATATGAAATAGCCGATTGTTTTTACCAGATGGGCGATGAAAAAGAAGCGATGTCGCGGTTTAAAGCGCTAAGGACCAAGTACCCGGATTCAAAGCTTACCGTCGAAATTATCTGGTGGCTGGGGGAATATTACTACAGGCATAACGACCTTAATCTGGCAGGCAGATATTTTAACTCGGTCATCCAGGATTTCCCGAAGAGCAGCCTTGTTAACGACGCTTATTACATTCTCGGTTCGATTTACGAACAGGAGTCTAAATATGAAGACAGCTTGAATTGTTTTACCAAAGTGATCGGATCCGGGAAATCCGACCTCTCGGGGCAGGCGGCAATCGCGATCGCGGATATTTATTTAAAACAGGACAAACCGGAAGCAGCGTATAACGCCTACCAGGATGTCCTGAAAAACTACCCTAACCTCAATTACCTGGCATTCCCCAAGATCGCCGACTACCTGTACAGCGCGAAAAAATACGATGAGGCGGTGGATTATTACAGAAAAAGCCTGGACATAGTGCCCGCAAAAGACATAGCCTACATCCAGTTCAAAATCGCTGAAACCCGGCAATCCCAGGGTAAGCCGAAGGACGCGGTGGAAGAATACCTTAAAGTATCCTACCTTTATCCTGAAAACAGCGCGTTAGTGGTAAAATCGCTGCTCAGGGTGGGCAAGATTTACGAGGACCAGGAAGATTACAAACGGGCTTTTGATATGTACCAAAAAGTATCAGCTATGGATGTACCCGAAGCTAAATTCGCCAGGGAAAACATGGAACAAATAAAAAAATACATAAAATAGGATATTGAACCGAAACGCGGAAAGGTAAGAAATGAACATCTACAATATGAATATATGGCAGGTATTCCTCGCGGGCGGTCCGGTAATGTGGCCGATCCTTATTTGTTCGGTTTTTGCCATGGCGATCGCATTGGATAAATTCTGGTATTTACAAAAGATCCGGATAGACACAAAGGAGTTTTTGGACGGTATTTTAGACAGGATCAAACGCCATCAGATACAAGAAGCGCTGCAAATCTGCGATAAAACAAAAAGCCCGGTTTCGCTTATTTTAAAAGCCGGGATCCTCAAATACGACAGGTCCAGGCCCCAAATAAAAGAAGCGATCGAAGATGCCTCCCTGTACGAGATCCCAAAACTGGAAAAAAACCTCTCTATACTGGCTACGGTAGCCCACATCTGCCCGTTGTTAGGGCTTTTAGGCACGGTTACCGGAATGGTAAGGTGTTTTCAGGTCATTCAAGCCAAAGCCACCGCGTTTAGCCCGGTTTCTCCCGCGGACCTGGCGGGAGGGATATGGGAAGCGTTGTTGACAACGGTCGCCGGCCTGCTCGTCGCGATCCCGACCTATGTAGCCTATAATTACCTGGTAAACAGGGTAAACAATTTTATCCTGGAAATGGAAAAAGCGGCTACGGAACTGGTGAATTTTCTTACCGAATAAGAGGGGGGCCCTATGAAATTTAAAAGGCATATGGAACTGGAACACGGCCTTAAACAAATCGATATCGCCCCGCTTATAGATATGGTGTTCCTCCTGTTAATATTCTTCATGCTCACTTCCACTTTTGTCACGCAAACCGTGATAAAAGTAGGGCTCCCTAAAGCCTTGACGAGCGACGCGGTAAAATACGCAAATATGGAGATCACCGTTTCAAAAGAAAATGCGTTATATCTTAACGGCAGGGAAGTGACCGCGCAGGAATTAAGGTCTTCCCTTAAACCCATAGTAAAAAGAGACCTGCCTATCCTGATAAAGTCGGACGAGAAGGCCTCTCTCGGCAAAGTAGTTGAAATCTGGGACCTATGCAGGGATCTGGGGATAACCAGGATAAATATCGCCACTAATAAGCAGCCAGCCGCGCAATAAAAAAGATATATGGATTATTCGGCAAACTTAAAAAAAACACTCCTTATTTCAGTATTATGGCATTTTACCGTCTTTAGCCTTTTTAGCCTTTCTTTAGGCAAGAGAATACCCGCGCTAAATTATCCCGACGTTTCTTTTTTAGGCAATATATTAACCGGTCCGGAATCATTATTAAGGGAGCGGCCCCTGGCTTTTAAAAGCCCCGGGGCGGTTTATAGAACAAATCCAGGAATGATGCTGCCGGCTAAAAAGCAGGGGAACAATACCCAGGTCTTATCTGATCTTTCCCAAAAGCCTTTGGCAGAGAACGTGTTAAATAAAGATAAATATATATTCAGGGAAGAACCGCGCTTTCCCAAGTATCTGGCAAGAAATAACGGAGCGGCAATAACCTTTCATCCGCTATTACCCGAACATTTTAACCTGTATTTTAAGGACAGGCAAACAGTGCATATAGAACTTCAATTCAATCTGGTGGATTCCCGGAACGAATCCGGCTCGGTAGCCATTAAACGCAAAATATCCTCCGGTAACCTGGAAGTTGACCTGCTGGCCATGCGCTATATCGGCCATTATCTTTTCATACATCAGCCCAGATTTACGCCTAATAACTGGCAGACAATAAAAATAGACCTTTCCAATAAAAATGATTAATATCGATTTTTCGGCGGCAATAACTCTATTTTTGTTTATCTTTGTAAACATGCTGATATTGTTATGGCTTTCAGACAGGAAACAGAAAGAAAAGGACCTGTTCCTAAACCCGAAATTCATCTGGTTTTGCTCGGTTTGTACCTATACCTATATAAATACCAAAGAAGACGCGATCAGCATCTGCCCTCGGTGCGGCAGTTACAATAAAAAAAACAGTTGACCTGAGTTATATTTGACTTTATAATTGTACCAAAATAGGGAGGTAAAACTGATGATTACCGAAATCGGCATTGTTGCAGGAGACATCTGGCACTACTTAGACCATCACGGAGAAGCTAACCTTTCTTCCCTGATTCAGGCTATAGAAAAGCCCAGGGACAACGTACTTATGAGCCTGGGATGGCTGGCGCGTGAAGGGCATGTCGTCATGCAGAAAACTAACGGTGACTATAAAATCAGCCTGAGGAAATAAGGTTATATGCCCTCATTTCTTTCCAACAAGAAAGGCGTCATTTTATATATCGTTTTATCCGTCATTATCATAGTTTTGCTGTTAGCGGCTACGCTTTTGACTATGATGGCCTCTCAAACTAACTTTGCCAGCCACCAAACCGGGCGCATTCAAGCCTACTATGCCGGCATCGCGGCCATGAATCTTACCCTGGAAAACTTAAGAACCGGAGCTTGGCAGTACCGTACCGCCCTTGGAACAAACTCCTGCCCCTTTAACGCTCCTTGCCAAATTCAAGACTCGAGCTTTCCCAGTTCCATCGTTCTTAGCGGAGGAACGCCAACCGTTTTTGTGAATTTTTGCGATAGGAACGCGATTTGTAACCCCACACAGAGCATGTGTAATCCACCTCCCGGAATAGATTTCTGCATTAATGTCATCGTTCCATACCATAATTTTTAACACCAAACTTTCCTGAATTCTGCGCAGCGCCCAGCTGTCGCTTTTCAAAGAATTAATTATAATCCAAGTAAGTCTATTATAATCCATACCACTAGGTATATAACAATTCCACAAATCTTCCGTCGGAGAATTAACACGATTAACATTGAGTAAGTTTAAGTAAAAATATATTAAAAAACACTTGACAACAATACACCAATATGTTTTAATTAACTCAATCGTGGTATAAGGAAGAAAAGGCAGGATAGATGGCAAAATTAATGAACATAGATGAACTGGCAGATTACCTGAGATTACAGAAACAAACCATATACAATTGGCTATCTCAAGGCAAAATTTCCGGGTTAAAAGTAGGCGGAGTGTGGAGATTTGACCGCAAAGAAGTAGATACCTGGCTGAGAAGCAGAAGGCGCATGCCAAAGGCAGGAGACAAGCAATGAATTCTTTAGGGGTATATTTCGGCCCGGGATTGATAAGCATAGTCGAATCTAAGGGTAAAAAGATGCTCAACAGCATTCAAATACCCAGGTCCAACCTTAATTCAGGCAGCGCCGAAGAAAAGGTACCCGATGAATTAAAGATGGTGGCCCTTTTAAAAGACGAATTAAGGAAGAACAATATAACTTCAGATAAGGCTTGCGTAACGCTGGCCGGCAAGGAATTAATCATACGTACTTTCGAGATGCCGGTTCTGCCCCACAGTGAAATCCAGGCATCTGTCAATTTTGAGGCAAGAAAATATATCCCCTTTAAAATAGAAGAACTGGTGCTCAGCTACCAGATATTTTACGACAGGTCGACAAAAAAGAACCTTGTGCTTCTGGTGGGAATAAAAAAAGAAGTCATGGACAAATACCTGTCGATCTTCAATCAACTCGAACAGAAGATCATATCGCTTGAATATTCGGCATTCAGCATCTTAAGGTTCTTTAAGCTATCCCAGGCAAAAACAGGCGGCATCATAGCCGCAGTCAGCCTTGACATGAATGAGCAGGATGAAGTGAATTTCATGGTCCTGCAAAACGGTTTTCCCTTATTTTCCCGCGATATAATCCTTACGGATGAAACGCTGCCGGAATCCTCACAGCCGGCAAACCTGGATCCCGCGCAGATGCTTGAGAAAATAAAGGCTGAGTTGCGTATTTCCCTGGACTTTTACAGGCGTAAATTCCCTACAAAGAACATAAACAGGATCGTGATCTTAGCTCCCGAAGAATTCCATTCTGACATAGAAGCGTTCGTAAAAGAGCGCAATACCCCGTGCCAATTTATAGATTACAAAAAATGCGTGGGCAAACCCGTTCCTTACTCTTCAAGCACCTTCAAAGCCTTCGGGAACTCGCTCGCTCAGGCGGTAAACACCGGCATTAAAATCGACCTCCTGGACGCGAAAGAAAAAGATAAAGTAAAAGCCGCCCAGGCAAGCCTTCCTTTGTCCGCCGTAAAAAACTTAAACCTCGCTGAGATCCTGAAGATTGATTTCAAAGTTGTGGCATTGGCGGTATTGATCTGCGTGTTTACTTTTATTTACGGCCTTTACCAGAAACTGCCTTTGCAGAAAGAGATCAACAGTAT
>JAQULD010000043.1 GCA_028719045.1 Candidatus Omnitrophota bacterium
CTACTACCGCCGCGCAGAAGGAATTGGTGAGCCTGGCGTTATTAGCCGTTATAACCCCAATACTGGTGGGATTGGTTTTACAGGTGGAGGCCCTTGGCGGTTTTCTGGCTGGAGTAATACTTTCAGGACAACTCCTGGCGGTTTTTATGTCGAATGCCGGAGGCGCCTGGGATAATGCCAAGAAAACAATAGAAGACGAGGAGCATAATATTGCCCTTAATACAGGTAAAGGCTCCGAACGCCATAAAGCGGGAGTGGTTGGAGACACGGTCGGAGACCCTTTGAAGGACACGGCAGGCCCGGCGTTGAATCCGATGATCAAGGTCGTAAACCTTGTTTCGGTAATAATCGCTCCTATTGTTGTCCAGTATAATAAACCGGGTATAGCGAAAGACATAATTATTGTCCTGCTTTTTACGGTTTTACTGGGAGCGATATTGCACAGCAAAAAGCCGGCTACGGAGCTAGCTAAGCCTGTCTAAGCCGTAAGGCGCTAAATCGCATAGATTACTGAGAAATATAAACGCAGCTTACTTAAGTATAGGTGAGCTGCGTTTTTTTGTTTTGTGGCGTCGAATATCTTATTTCGTTGCTGTCCGCGCTTTCATTAATAAAAACAGGAGTGGAAAAAGGTCAGAAAAAAGCAGAATCACACAATAGAATATTTTCCAGCCCTTACTATAATATTAACGTAAGCTGGAAGGCCTTTTGAGAGGGAGGTAGAAATGAACTTTATCCTAAAGCTTCTTGTAGTATTCGTTTTTTCCGTATTGAGCGTACCGGCGGCTGTTTTTTCGCAAACAGAGCCAAATGGAGATAAAGCAAAGACTGAGGCGGCGGAAAATATTCCTGTTTCTCCCGTGGAAGACCTAATGCGTGAGCACGGCGCGCTTAGCCGGGTCCTGCTTATTTATGAGGAAATTGCCAAACGCCTGGATAAACGCCAGGATATCCCGGATGAAGCCCTGGATAAAACTACATTAATAATACGCGCTTTTATACAGGATTACCATGAAAAACTCGAAGAAAAATACGTTTTTCCCAGGTTACGCAATGCCAATAAACTGGTTCCTCTGGTAAATACGCTGGAAGAGCAGCACCGGGCGGGACGTAGGATAATCGATAGTATTATGAAAGAGGAAAAACCACGTGATAAAGCGGCGAGGAAGAAATTAGCGGGATCTATTCGCCAATTTATACTCTTATACAGGCCGCATAAGTCCAGAGAAGATACAATATTGTTCCCGGAGTTTCATTCTATCGTGCCGCTCGAAGAATATAACAAGCTGGGAGAAGAATTCGAAGACAGGGAACACGAATTATTCGGCGAGGAGGGCTTCACAAAAATAGTGGACGAAATAGCGGGCCTGGAAAAGGAACTCGGGATATACGATTTATCGCAATTTACCCCAAAGAAATAGAATATTGGTAAATAAGTTGTATTACGGCAGGTTATTGTTTATAATGGTTGCCATGGATAATAGCGAGGAATCGAAGACAAAGATCTACGAGGAAAACGGGGAAATGTTTGACCTGGCGGAAGAAATCCGCAGGTCATCGGTTTTATTTTTGAAAAACTTTAACTCCAGGAAGGTCAAATTAGCCAGCCTTGAGCCTCGCAAAAGGATATTCCTGTTCTTCTTGACCAAAATAATCAAGACCTATTCTGCGGTTTATGCCCTTTGCCGGGAAGGCTACGGCCAGGATGTCTGTCCTTTATTAAGGAGTTCACTTGAAACTCTTATCTCGGCAAAATACATACTTTACGACCCTGCCGCGGCGGACAAAAATGCCGCGCGTTTCGTGGAATACAAATGGGTGATCTTTAAACGTTATCTGGGAGAGTTTGAAAAAGGGCCGTTGGATAAATCGCAGGGGAAGATTTCCTCCTCGAAACAGCTGATCCTGGAGAAATTCAAGGAGTATAAGGAAAAATACGGTATTTCTTCGGACAGGGGGCTTTTGACCTGGTCGGGCAAGCCCATAAGAGATATGGCAAAGCTGGTGGATGAGAAACTTCTTGGCGAATACGAATCCGCTTTCCGCATAGATTCGCGCTTTTCCCACCCCAGCATCTTATCGGATAATGAGTACCTGGATTATGATGACTATATTTTAAAGTTGTCTCCTTTGCCTTCTGACGCCGGGGTCGTTACCAACCTCAAAAGGGCGATTACCTACCTTATAGAATTCCTGGGTTTGTTCAATGAATTATTCGGCCTGCAATATGAAGCAAGGCTTATGGAATTACAATCCCGCGTTGACGAAGTTTTCAATATGGAAAAATACAAGAAAGAAATTACTTTCGGAAAATCTTTCCCCAATCTTAATAAAAAAGACCTGGAAAAGGTCTTGGTCCAGTTTGACCTGCCTCTGTAAAAAAACCGCGAGAATTCACTCTTTAAAACACCGACGATAAAACCTTACCGTGTCTTAGTCTGTCCTATTTTGTCCTAGTTGTATTTTCAGGCAAAGTGGAAATTAATCAAAAAAAAGTGGAATGCTGAAATTTACTTTTTATTCGTTTGGATTATTATGAAACTGTAAATTAAAACACGAAAGGATGAATATGACGACAATGCCGACGGAAAAAAACAAAACGAAAGGCAAGAATAATTTAGGAACCCTTACCGGGCAGGTTTGGGTTCTCTGTAAAAATCAGGATAAGAAAGGGGGTGTAATACTATGAAACGTATATTCATATTATCGCTAGTGTTATTGCTGTCAGCTTCCGGTTTAGCGTTTGCAGGTGCGAAACCTATGTCTGATAGCGCACTGGATAATGTCAGTGCAGGGGACTGGGTTGTCGTGACAGATACCAATGGCAATCAGTCAGTGGTGGATGTTTATGCAACCAACAATACCTTGGACCTCATGTCTACTTCACAAAAAGACATTAACGCGGTCAGCAACGCCAACGCAATCGACAGCGCGATCGATGTCCAGACAAACGTGGCCAGGGTTTCCTCAGCCAATGCTCCGACCAATAACGTCGAAGTAAACGGCACCAACAGCGCAAATATCACCAATTACAGGCCAGCGGACGCAGAAAATGACACTTTCTCTGCTACCCACGAAACCTCAGCGCTCGAAAGCAGCTTCTTGAAGAATGAAAACAGCAAATCGTTCAACTTGGATTCCAGCGCATCATCGTCTTTCGCGGCGGCTTCCGCAGATGGTTCTTCAAAAGCGTTCAATCTGCTTGAGACAAACGACGTGACCGGATCCGCGGCTACTTCAAGCGCGGCTGTCGGAAAAACGATCGGCGTTTCCAGCTTAGCGGCCAATCTGCTTATCGATTATGACAAGATCATAACCGATGAGGAAGCTTCTTCTTCCAGCAGTTCAGCGAGCGCAAGCTGCGACAAATCGCTTGATATCCAAGCTGCTGAGAATTGTGCCACCACGGCCGCTCATCTAGAGAAAGAAACTGAACTCTGCAAATTAGATACAAGCAAAACAACCCGCTCCAGCAAAGGCGTCAACAACCACATCGCTTTGCTTGAGAATTCACAGCAGAGCATCAAGGCCGTCAGCAACTTAAACGCAGTCGGCGCAGGTGCTGCCGTTCAGACAAACATAGCTTCTAACGTTGGCGTAAACGGATCCATCTCCCACGTTAACAGCGCGACCGTCTCGAGCGGTTTTTAAGCAGTTGTTTATTTGAAATTCAGGATAAGTAGTCAAAAGTTAACCATATGACAAAAAACATTTTCTTATCCAGATTTAGTACAAAGAAACCCGAACCTGTCCGGCAGGGAATCACGATATTCGTGATTTCCTGCTTTTTTCTTAATCCATTCGTGTTTAGCTGCGGCAGCGAAGTTATGGCCGCCCAGGGGGTAGAGCTTAAAGATGAAGAGATGGATAATGTCTATGCCGAAGGGTTCACCTTCAGTTTTGACATTTCTATGCCAGACACGCAGAATATAATAAATCATGTAAATAACGCGGTTGATAGCGTCAAAGCCGCCGTAAAGAATAATTTCTCGATAATCCCTGCCGGAGGCCAGAGCGTGAATACATTAATGGTCTCCGATTATTCGCAGCAATTCCTGTCTTCTCTTGTCAATATAAACGCCGCGGGTAGTTCTGTCCCGGTAATGCTTAATTTATCCGTAAACGTTAATTCGAAAATAGAGAATATTATCAATAGCAATTTAATGAATGTGGCCAACTATTATAATTACAATTATAATGCTTTGCCTGCCGCGGTCCAGCCTCAAACTATTACACCCGCGGTTTCAGCCGTAAATCCTGCACCTGAGGCGGTTATCAATACTGTCCAGCCGGTTTTAAATCAACCTGTTGTTATTGAACCCGCTGTGGTCGCTCCGGCAGTTCCGGTTGTGGATCAGGTTTCTTCTCAGCCGGCCGTAACAGTTAATGCCGGCAATCCCGCAGTAAATGTACCTTCCAGCGCGGATATTATAAATAATGCCAATAATATAATTAATAATGTGCAGTCGAATATAAACGCCGCTCAAAATGACGCTCAAACGACGCCGCAAACCGGCGCAGTAACTCCTGTTACTACGCCTTCCGTTCAGACTACCGCGGTGGGAAATCTTGGCGGGGCGAATACGGTGGTAATAGGAAATAATTCTCAGCAATATCTTTCTTCGCTGGTAAACGTAAATGCCGCGGGAAGCATCGTCCCGGTGCTCCTTAATTTAGTGATCAACATAAATTCAAGCGTAAATAAAGTCTCAAACAGCAATAATCTGGATTTCTCAACTTATTCCCGTTTCCAACTAAAATAAACCGTAAAAATGTCTTTAACGCTTTTGAAACCGGCAATAGTGTCTGTTTTTCTCGCTGTAATTTTCTTAGGCGGGGATTCTTTCGCTATGGACATTGCTACCAGAGAAGTGGTCCTGCGTAAGAAGGTGAAGAGCATAAGAGAGCTCAGGGACCAGAACGTGGTAAAACAATCCACCGATTACAGCTGCGGGGCGGCGGGGTTGGCGACCATACTCAACTATCATTTTAATGATCCGATCAGTGAAAATGAAATAATATTGGGAATTTTGCGTACAACCAACCTGGCAAAGGTAAAGCAAAGAAAAGGCTTTTCTTTGCTGGATTTGAAGAAATTTGTGGAATCAAGGGGTTATAAGGTAACCGGCTATAAAATGGATATAGACTTTTTACGTAAGCTCGATATCCCTGTGCTCGTCCCGATAAAATTTAAAGAGTACCGCCATTTTATAATCGTAAAGGCGGTAGTGGGGGATAGGGTTTTTGTCGCTGACCCCTCAATGGGTAATATGAGCATGAAAATAAACTGCTTTAACGGCATATGGCAGGACGGGGTAGGCATGGTTATAGAACGGAAAGGGGAAAAAGATCCTTTCTTAAGCCGGATGTCATCCCTAAGGCTGAAAAAAGAAGACCTTAAGGTTGTGGATATGGAGAGCGTGGAGAGGAATCTGGAAAGCGAAGTGATCCGCACGGCCATCCATGTAGGAGAATTCTAAGAAAGGAGCCGGATTAGCCCAATGATTATCATTTCTAATAAACATTTCTTCGCGTTGGTTTTTTGTTTCGTGGTTTCGCTTGCCGCGGTTTTATTCGCATTTAAAGAATACATAACAAAAGAATATGATAGAAAGTTCAAGGAAAAGATCTTAAGCGAATTGCGCCGGGAAGTAAAACAGATGGTCAAAAGCGAGTTGAATAACACTTATGCCGCGGTATCAACTCCGGACCGGGGCAGGCCTGATAAAGATGTCATGCTGACATTGAACCGGAAAGTGAGGGAAATGGTAAACCTCGAACTGGAATCTTACCGGGCGGGGGATATGGAGCCTGAAACGGCCACGCCGGCAGGCCCGAAAAAGAAATCTGAGCAGCCGGTCCAAGAAGGCCCGGCCGCAGGAAAGGCCGGGGATGATTCCAAAGAAGGCATAACCAAGCAGAACGCTATCGAAAGGACCCTGGTTGAAAGAGGAGGCATGCTGCTTCCCAAGGGCACGCTGCAGATAGAGCCTGGTTTTACATCCGCGCATTTTTCCTCCAATAATATCAATATAGAAGGATTTGCCATCATACCTCTTTTTATCGGAGAAGTGACCACCCAGACTAAAAAACGGGATATCTTTATCAGTACCTTATCCACGAAGTACGGTTTACTGGAGAATTTACAGGGTGAATTGAGAGTGCCTTACCGCTATGAATATGACAGAACCACCGATAATACCCAGGGCACGGAGACTTCGTTAAAAAAAGGAGGGTTGGGCGATATAGAATTATCTTTAAGCCGCCAGATAGCCTTTGAACACGGATTGGTCCCTGATACGGTGTTTTCTATCACCGGCAAATCCATTACCGGGCAGGATCCTTACAACCACCCGATCGGCTTGGGAACCGGGCATTGGGGCGTAAGAACCGGGCTTGTATTCGTGAAATCGAGCGACCCCGCGGTTATTTTCGGCGGATTGAATTATTCCTGGAGCGCCAGAAGGAAATTCGACAATTTCGGCAAAGTTGAGCCCGGTTCAAGCGTAGGCTATACCTTGGGAGCGGCTATTGCTTTAAGTTATCAGACCGCGATAAATTTCGCGTTCGACCACAGCGTTACCTTCAAGATGAAAAAGGACGGCGTCAATGTAAACGGCTCTTTTCTTAATTCCGCCAGCCTAAAAACCGGTTTCAACTGGTCATTTTCCAAAAACGCGTCCGTAGATTTTTCCATAAGCCACGGATTAACCACGGATGCCCCGGATTATGTGGTGGAATTAAGGTTCCCGTATACGTTTTAAAATATTGAAAACCGCCCGGAGATATTATATAATGTACGCAACTTACCGTACGGAAAGTTGCGTCTTTTTTTGCCAAACCGATATTGATTATGAACCTATTATACGCGTTTCTTGCCAGCATTGCCGTCAGCCTCATATCTTTAGTCGGGGCATTTGCCCTGATGCTTAATGATAAGGCGCTTAAGAAGATCCTTATCTTCCTGGTCGCTTTTGCGGCCGGAGGGTTGATTGGAGGGGCGTTTTTACATATTTTGCCCGAGGCAGGGGAGTATGTAAAAGACAGTACCCGGCTCTACCTTTTTGTTATCATCGGTTTTTTGCTTTTTTTTATCCTGGAAAAATACCTCTATTGGCGCCACTGCCATAATTTCAAATGAGAAATACATATGTTCACTTATCTTAATATTATGGGCGATATTATCCACAATTTCAGCGATGGCCTGATCATGGGCGCCATTTTCATGGTGGATATCAGAATAGGTTTAGTGACCACGCTTGCTATTATTTTCCATGAGATCCCGCATGAACTGGGTAATTTTATGGTCCTGATATACGGCGGTTTTAATAAATTTAAAGCTTTGTTCTTCAATTTTCTGTCTTCTCTGTTCGCGATAGCGGGTACCGGGTTCGGCTATTATTTCGCGGACAAAATCGGCGGTTTTTCAGCGGTGCTGCTGCCCGCCGCGGCGGGGGGCTTCATTTATATCGCTGCCTGCGATTTGATCCCCGAACTGCATAAAGAAGGAGGGGCAGTAAAACAGGGGCTTACGATGGTCTTTTTTGTTTTGGGCATTGTCCTTATGTATTTGTTAAAGGTATTATCTTAGAAAGGTGAGGGAAAAGCCGTGAAATGGGCTGCATTGGCAATGGTGGCGGTGGTTTTTCATAAAAAAAAGTTAAGTGAAGAAGCTACTCAGGAGATTGTAAAACTGCTTAGGAAGGACGCCGCAGTGGATAACCTTTCTATCCATAATCAGGGGATAACCTTCTATATCTGGGGAAAAGAAGAAGTTGATTTTCGAATACTGGATGAATTGAAGAAAAAGCTAAAAACCCTGGAATACGAATGGTTTTCGATCACTGCCGAAGAATATCTGAAGACCAAAAAAGGCTATTCTTACGATAGCCAGAGCGGTAGTCAGAAGCCATAAAGACATTTGACTTTTGTTTATTATATTGTATACTTAATGTGTTTAAATGCTTAATCCTTTCTGCCGCCTTTACTTAAGGCTTGGCGAAAAGGAGCGGGGGAACCAGAGAAGAGCGGATAATATATTATCCTGGGGGCGAATATCCTTAAAAATGGATTAGGGCACTAAAGCCCGGGCCCGACAGCTAACTCCGTAAGCTTATCAAGAAGGAGAAACCAAAGAAAAATCCTTTGGTTTTTTTTATTATGGAAGCCCTGTATAAAAAAATCAAAAGCGTTGTCATCGGGAAAGCCAAGAACCCGCTGGATACCTCTGTTTTCCACAAGCTTTCGCTGATAGCATTTTTTGCCTGGATAGGCCTCGGAGCGGATGGTTTATCATCTTCCTGTTACGGGCCGGAAGCGGCTTTTGTCGCTCTTAACGGGCATACTTATTTGAGTATTTTCGTGGCTTTGGCTACCGCGTTTACGGTATTTATAATCAGCACAAGCTATTCTCAGATAATAGAACTATTCCCCAGCGGAGGGGGAGGGTATCTTGTAGCAAGTAAATTGCTGTCTCCTACGGTAGGCATGTTTTCCGGATGCGCCCTGATGATCGATTACGTCCTAACCATAGCTATTTCCATAGCCAGCGGCATGGACGCTGTTTTTAGTTTTCTGCCTCCGGCGTGGCTTCCGTTTAAACTGGAGTTTACCGTATTTGCCTTGCTGATGCTTACCATCATGAATATGAGGGGGGTTAAGGAATCGGTGATCCCTTTGGCTCCGATCTTTTTGACATTCCTCTTAACCCATATTTTTGCGATAATCTATGCGATTTCGACCCATATAGGCAATTTCCCCGCAGTGGTTCAGGCTACCGGAGCCGAAGTTTCTCAGGTCTCTTCCCAAATCGGGGTTGCCGGAATGATTTTTTTGATACTGCGTTCCTATAGCCTGGGAGCGGGTACTTATACTGGTATTGAAGCTGTCAGTAATGGGTTACCTATATTAAGAGAACCAAAGGTGGCTACCGGCAGGCGGACTATGCAATATATGGCATTTTCTTTGGCGTTCACCGTCCTGGGATTAATGGTGGCGTATTTATTGTTCAAAGTCACTCCTACTTCCGGCAAGACATTGAACGCTATTTTGTTTGAGAATATAAGCAAAAATTGGGGATTTAGCGGCCATATATTTTTGGTGGTTACGCTTATTTCCGAAGGAGCTTTGCTTTTGATAGCCGCGCAGGCTGGTTTCTTGGACGGGCCAAGAGTGCTTGCGAACATGGCTATTGACCGCTGGTTCCCGATTAAATTCGCCAACTTAAGCGATAGGCTCGTTACCCAGAACGGCGTCCTTATCATGGGCGGCGCTGCATTAGGGATTTTGTTGCTTACCCACGGTTCGGTAGCCTTTCTTGTCGTGCTTTACAGTATCAATGTATTCATAACGTTTTTGCTCTCGCAGCTTGGAATGGTGCGCCATTGGTGGAATGTCCGCCTGGAATTTAAGCGTTGGAAGAAAAAAATCCTGATCAACGGGGTGGGTTTGGTTTTGACCGCTTTTATCCTGGTATCGGTGGTGGTGATTAAATTCCATGAGGGCGGCTGGATTACCCTGCTTGTGACTTTTTCTTTAAGCGCAGTGGCTCTGCTTATCAGGCGCCACTATTTAAAGGTGGCAAAACTTTTGCGCAGGCTGAATTCTTTGGTCCAGTCTACCACGATCCCGAATCCGGAAACCCCGGCGAAGCCAAAATTCGAAAAATCGGCAAAAACCGCGGTGCTCCTGGTGAGCGGTTTTAACGGGTTGGGGCTGCATACCCTCTTTAATATTATCCGTTTTTTCGGAAAAGAATTCAGGAATTTTGTTTTTGTGGAGGTAGGGCTTATCGATGCCGGCAATTTTAAAGGTCTATCGGAGGTCAGCAACCTTAAAGAACAGATAAACAAGGATCTCAAGCGTTACATTGACTTTATGCAGGGGCAGGGGTTTTACGCGGAAGGGCTCCCCTTTATGGGAGTTGACGTGATCAACGAAGTCGAAAAGATAATACCGATAATAGCGGAGCGTTTCCCCAATGCCGTGGTTTTTGGCGGCCAGCTGGTTTTTCCCCAGGAATCGCTTTTGACGCGCTTCCTGCATAACGACACTGTTTTTTCACTGCAGAGGATATTTTACCAGAAGGGCATACCTTTTGTGATACTTCCGATCAGGGTATATTAAGGCCTTCCCAAATGAGTTGCATTATTGCCCCTAATTGAGTATAATAACCTGATAATGCGGTTTTAAACAAATTTCATCCTGCGATTGCAGGAAGTTAAGGAGGATTTTTAAGATGAATCTTTGGCAATTGGTTAAGGTCGGCGGGTTTACCATGTATGTGCTTTTGCTTTTTTCCGTTCTTTCACTTTCCATAATCCTGGAAAGATATTTCTATTTCCGCAGGAAATCCAGGGTGAAAAGGAATGAATTTATGTTCAGGATAACCAAGGAGCTGGAAAAAGGCAACGTCAAAAGGGCCCTTGAAATATGCAAAAGCACGAACACTCCCTTTGCGAACGTGGTATATTCCGGGCTTAGCCTGCACGGCCACAATGAAGTGGTTGTTTCCAACAGTATGGAACGGGAAGTGACGGTGGAAACCGGGAAGCTGGAACGTTATACGAGTGTAGTCGGCACCATAGGAAGCACCGCCGTTTATATCGGGCTTTTTGGGACGGTCCTGGGGATAATAAGGGCTTTCCATGATATATCAAAAAGCGGATCGGGAGGGGGCATAAATGTCGTTATAAACGGAATAGCCGAAGCCCTGATCTGCACGGCCGCCGGACTTTGCGTGGCGGTGCCCGCGGTAATCGCGTATAACTATTTTGTCAGGGCAATAGATAATTTCATTACCGATATGGAACTGTGCGCTTCCGAAACCATGGATCTGCTTAATATAAGACAAAAATGAGGAAAACATACCGGAAACAGAAATTAGTGGCGGAGATCAATATAACTCCTTTTACGGACGTGATCCTCGTGTTATTGGTCATATTCATGATCACCACGCCGTTAATTTCTCAGTCGAGCATAAAGGTGAAGCTCCCGGAAGCGAAGAGCGGCAAGCCCCTTGAAGCCGCCAAGCCTACTCAGGTATACGTCACCGTGACCAATGAGGGGATGATTTATCTTAATGACAAGGTGGTTACAAGAAGAGAGCTTAAAGAGAAGGTCAGCGCGATGCATAAAGACAATCCCGACCTGCTCGTTATTTTGCGTTCCGATAAATTAGTCCGTTTTAACGATATCGTCAGTGTCCTTGACCCCCTTACAGAACTCGGCATTACCAAGCTTGATATTGCGGCGACCGCCGAACAACAATAAAAGGCCTTTCGAAAAACTTTGACCTCAAAAAAAGACTTGACAAAAACCTCTCGATTAAGTATACTATTCCTATAGAGATGATAGAGATTAAAAGAGAGGTTTTTAAATATGAAATTATCGACGAAAGTACGTTATGGAACCAGGGCAATGCTGGATTTGGCGGTGCATTACGGCAAGGGGCCTGTCCTTCTTAAGGATATAGCTCAGCGCCAGGAAATATCCGTCAAATACCTGGATAGTATTCTTGCTTCTTTAAAAGCCTCCGGCCTTGTAGTGACGGTGCGCGGGGCAAAAGGGGGATACGCTTTGAGCGAAGCCCCTTCAAAGATAGCTGTAATACAGATCGTTGAGGCTTTAGAAGGCCCCCTGGAATTGGTAGGCTGTATCGCCGATAACGGCTTTTGCCACAGGGTCAATTCCTGCGTGACGCATGATATCTGGTATGAATTGGAAAAAGCTATGGAAGGGGTGCTAAGAAGCACTACGCTGGAGGATTTGATCATCAGGGATAAGAGAAAGAACCAGCTTTCGGAAAAAATGTATTATATCTAAGAGGAGAATAGAAATGGCCAAAATTGCCAAAGACATAACGGAGCTTATCGGCAATACGCCTTTGGTACAGCTAAACAGGTTGACCAGGGGCGCGGCGGCGCAGGTAGCGGCGAAATTGGAATATTTTAACCCCTGTTCTTCAGTAAAGGACAGGATCGGCCTGAGCATGATCAAGCAGGCTGAAAAAGAAGGTAAGATAACCAAAGACACAGTTGTGGTGGAGCCAACTTCCGGCAATACAGGTATCGCTTTGGCTTTTGTCTGCGCTGTGAGAGGGTATAAATTGGTCCTGACCATGCCGGAGACCATGAGCGTGGAACGCCGGCAGCTTTTAACCGCTTTTGGCGCCGAGATCGTTTTGACTCCCGGCGCAGAGGGTATGACCGGGGCGATCAAAAGGGCCGAAGAAATATTAAAAAGCGGTAAAAATTATTTTATGCCGCAGCAGTTTGATAATCCCGCCAACCCCGAGATACACCGCAGGACAACCGCCAAAGAGATCTGGGAAGATACAGACGGGAAAGTCGATATAGTCGTAGCGGGCGTGTGCACGGGAGGGACGATCACGGGGATCGCGGAGGCGATAAAAAAGAAAAAGCCTTCTTTTAAGACGGTTGCGGTTGAACCAAAAGATTCTCCGGTTTTGTCCGGAGGA
>JAQULD010000044.1 GCA_028719045.1 Candidatus Omnitrophota bacterium
CGTTCTGGATTTTTATGCGATAAAAGAGGCGTGTGGGCGATGGTCTCATGATAAATAAACTCGTCGCTTTGCGAAAACTGGATAATACCGTCAAGGGCAAGCATCTTTCCGAATCCGGCGCTCTCAAAAATAAAAATATCCTGATAACGGCTTTTGCCTTTAAAGATCGTTTTATCTATGCGAAAGCCATCAAGCTTAAACCTGCGCACTCCGGGGAAAGAAGTCTCGATAAACCATTTGTTTTTCTTAAAAGTAACGGAATCGCTCATACCCTTCCTCTCGTAATCTGCCTGACCTTCACTTTCTTCGGGCAAAACTTTTTCTTTAAATATTCCAATGCTTTATAAGGTTCGGTTTTTCTGCCACAGGTAAAAATATCTATCGCCAGGTAATCGTGTTCAGGCCAGGTATGTATGGCGATGTGCGACTCGGCAAGTAAAATTACTCCCGTTATGCCCTGGACAGGAAATTTGTGGATAGCGGTCTTAAGCGGAGTATTATTCGCGGCTTTCGCGGCCTCCAATAAAATTTTCTTTATCTCTTTGACGCCCTCGATAAATTTCGGCGATTCAAAATCAGCCGTTACATGGACAGAAAAAGGGATTTTTTCTTTCATAAGAGTTCCTTTGACCTGGTTACAAAAGATTTTTTCACTCCATTATTATATTACGAAAGTCTTAAATTTCAAGCAGATTATTCAAGAAACCTTAAAAAGTGGGGCCTAGCTCTTTTTAATGACTCTGACAACGGCTTCTAAATCCTCCTGTTTTAAAAAATTGCTGGTCGAAAGGATCATCTGGCGGCTGGCCAAATGTTTAGCTCCCGAGCAACTAACCTCCGGCAGGAATTTTCTTACATAGTCATAATCTGAAACCGGCATGGTATACAGCTCTGAGGCGCCCCTGCCTAATCCCAGGAGGCGATTTAAAATCTTTTGTTTTTTCTGCTGTTCATCAAAAATAAGGGTAAGGAAAGGATAATTCGCCCTGGCATATGCCGGCTCTTTTATTATTTTCATCCCCGGTACCGCGCTTAAGCGCTCTATATAATAGGCAGCCTTAAGCCTTTGTTTATTTATTTCTTGTTCCAGGCGGTAAAAATTAATATGCCCTATTAATTTCCTTATATTAGAGACCTTATGCAAAGGGAAATCGATCGAAAAATATTCGGACTCGGCTTTTGCTTCCTGCCCCCGCAGCCCCCAGAATATTTCCGGCAGGTTATAAACAAACCAGAAAAAACGCGGGCGGTAAAAAAAACCATAGCCTAATAATTCCACGGCCTTTAATGCTTCCGAAAGAGAATCTTCCCTGACCAGCTCTTTTATTTTTTCCCCGATTACAGCCGCGTGCTCCTTTTTCCTGGTAACGACTACGCCTCCCTCGTATATTGTTAATCCCTTGCCCCTGGCAAGGCTGAAGAAAGAAAAATCGCCCAATGCCCCGGTTTTCCTTTCTTTGTACGTCGCCCCCAGAGATTGCGCGCAGTCTTCAATGGTGAAGATACCGTATTTTCCCGCGATCCTGTCTATCTCCTCAAAATCCTGGGGAATGCCTCCTAAATGCGCGATCACTATCGCTAAAATATCGCCGTTATTAGTGCATGCTTTTTCCAATTCCGGGAGGTTAAAATTAAAATCGCTTCCGTTAATATCGCAAACAAGGACCTTAAGGCCGGCTCTTATAATCGCAAGGGCCACGCTCGGGCATATGTATGACGGGATGATCACGGTCTTTCGCTCCGATAAGCTTTTCAGGCTTTCACAGATCAAATATAAACCGGCTGTTCCGGAACAGGTTATCCAGGCGTAAGGGACATCTTGAAAATCCCGGAAATCATTTTCCAAACCGGAGTTATAATTTCTTATTTTAAACAACGCCAGTAGATCTTTAGCGTGAAGAGGCAAACCTGCCGTAGGCGGGATTTCCCTAAATATGCTCATTTTTAGCGGTCAAGAGTTTAAATATCCCCTGAAATTAAGGCTTAAATTAACAAATTATTATACCATAAATTTTGAAGATAACTTTAAAAGCGCAGGCTTTATCATAATATTTCAATTACAAAAAAGCTGTGTTATAATATCTGCCTATGAAAAATGGCTCGAACCTTACAGTCAAGATATTTGCTTCAATCGCGGACATAGATAAGAACGAATGGGACGATATTTTTCCGGATATCGCAGAAAGCTACGGTTTCTTTAAAACTATCGATGAATCCCTCTCCCGGCAATTTAAATCTTATTATATCCTGATATATGAAAATTCCCGGATAGAATGCGCTGCCCCCTGCTTCATCATGGATTACCCCCTGGAAACTACTGTAGAGGGCCCGCTAAAGAAAATACTCACCCGCTTAAAGAATATTGCGCCGAGGCTTTTTACGTTAAGGATCCTGATCTGCGGCTGCCAGGCGGCGGAAGGAAAAATAGGGATAAGGGAACCCGGCCGAAAAGATATCGCGCTTACGCTCGTAAATGAAATGTACAAATTAGCCTTAAAAGAAAAAGCGCACCTTATTGCCTTTAAGGATTTTGACGAAAAGTTCACCGGTTTTTTCGGTCCCTTGTCGAAAATCGGCTTCCATAAAGTGCAAGGTTATCCCTCGGTTGAATTAGACGTGCGTTTTAATTCTTTTGAAGAATATCTGGATTCATTGAGTAAGCCCACCCGGAAAAGCCTAAGGAAAAAATTCAAGCAGCTTGAAGAAAAAGCCAAAATAGATATGGAAATCACTTCGGATATCTCCGGCCTGCTGGACGAAGCTCATACTCTCTACCTGAACACATTGAATAAAAGCGAAGTCCAGTTTGAAAGGCTGACAAAAGATTTTTTTAAGAATATCTCTAAAAATATGCCGGCTGAAACCAAGTACTTTCTCTGGCGAATCAACGGTAAACTGGTAGCGTTTGATTTGTGCCTGGTTAAGGGGGATATGCTCGTTGACGAATACATAGGGCTTGACTACGAAGTGGCATATGAATACAGCCTTTATTACGTGAGTTTTCGCGACATAGTCAGCTGGTGCATCCAAAACGGCATACACAAATATGAAAGCGGGGCATTAAATTACGACCCAAAAAAACGCCTGGATTTCAAATTTATACCGGAATACATCTATTTTAAGCACCGGAATTTTTTCCTGAATTTCCTGTTCGGAATGCTCTCTTCTCTCCTTAAACCGGAGAATTATGATCCGGTATTAAAAGCCATGCAAGAAGAAAGAATATAATGAAATATCCAAAAAACAGCCTGACCCTAAAAATATTCTCCTTGATAATAATAACGGACATTTTGGAATCGGTAGCTGAACTGTTTTTTAAGAAAGGCGCCACTGCCACAGGCATGGAAAACATAACCTTGCATAATTTCTTGTATTTTACCCTTAAGATATTTTCGGTACCCTCGCTCTGGGTGGGAATTTTATTCTACGTAATTAATTTCTTATTATGGATGGTGGTTTTATCCAAAATCGAATTAAGCGTGGCTTTCCCGGTAGGCAGCGCCACATATATATTCGTTCCGATATTGTCGATGATTTTTTTGCACGAAAAGGTCGGCCTCATGCGGTGGTTTGGGGTATTTTTGATAATTATCGGAGTGTATTTTATTTCTAAATCCACCCGGATTAAAAAGGTGATTAATGAACCTTAAAATATTCCTGCTTATATTAGTCCATGAGGCCTGTTCCACCGCAGAACAGTTATTCTTTAAAAAAGGGGCCGACACGCTCCAGGACCACAGCTTAAGGGGCGCCAAGAATTATTTCCTGTTCATAAGGAACCTGCTTGCTACGCCCGTGATGTGGATGGCTTTTACCATGACCGCGACGGCCTGGTTGATCTGGTTTACCGTGCTTGCCAGCGTAGACCTGAGTATCGCCGTTCCGGTTGACAGCATGCAGTATATAATGATCCTGATCGCCTCCTACTTTTTTCTCAAAGAACGGATGCATTGGACCAGGATCGTCGGCACTATATTTATACTTTTAGGTGTGTTGTTTATCGCTAATAGTTAACGCTTCGGACGGTATCGTTTACTGCAGCAATAATTCCAGGATTTTCAGGTTTGTTTGCTCATTCAGCGCAGATATAGAGACATCTGTCTTGTTTTTTGCGCTGTAAATTTTAGGATGGTCAATCCGGGAAAGAAATGATTTAAACCTTCCCTCTACCCGCGGGGCCGAATAATCGCCCACTATATCCAAACCCACGATATCCAGATTATTCTTTATGACCTTAAGCAGCCCCAAAAGCTCTTCCAAATCAAAAAAACCCTCTTCCCAGTTGGTCAGTGAATAATCCGACTTCAAACAATCCTTGTCTATGCTTACATAAACCTGCTTTGTCTTTATCCTGCTGCTTATTAAACCGGAAAGAAAATCAACCTGGTTCTTGCCCCTTAGCTCCTGCCAGGATATTTTATTGTACCCGAATCCCCTCTTTATCTTCATGGATATATTTTGCGGGACCTTCTTTAACAAAGTAACGGTAGGCTTATGTGCGTAAGGATAAATCTCCACCCGGTCATCTTTTAAAGAATTTAAATTCCCGGTCTGAACCCAGACACTGGATATATCTTCGGACGATACGCCCAGAATGACCGCTTTCATCACGTTCTGTTTTCTAAGGGAATATGTTACCCAGGAACCGCAGCCAAGCCCCGGAGGGAGGATATCCCAATCAGGATGATGGTCGAATACTATCAGGCTTATGGGTTCGCGGAACTGTTCGGTTAACAGCCCGGAAATATGATGGTAGTCTCCCGACCCCAGGAAAGTTATCCGGTTTTTGGACTCCGGATTTAAAGACATGCGTATTTGCCCGGCTTCTTTTTCATTCGACCAGAGCCGGCAATACGGGCCAAGCTTTTTAAAATCCACCACCTCGGGCTGAAATTTTTCCATCAGCCGTTTTTGCAAGGTGATGCTGTCGTCAAAATTCAATATGCGGACCTTATTTGACAGCATTTTTTAAGCGGTCTCGGCTATTCCTTTTTGCAGAGCTTCCTCAAAAAGCTCCACCGCGATATCTATCTGGTTTTCCTGAATAAACAGGGAAGGCGCCAAAGTAAATACATTTTTATAGTAACCGCCGACATCAAGGATAAGCCCTCTTTTCTTTCCCCCCGCGCGTAATTTTCCGCTCAGGCCTATATTCATTACCGCGTCGGTCAACTCCCTGTTCGGGGTATAACCGTCCTTCTGGCATATCTCGACCCTTAAAGCCAATCCCAGCCCCTCTACGTGGCCTATCTGGGGGTATTTACGCATCAGATGCTTTAGCCGGGAAATAAAATATTCCCCCTTCTTCGGGACCTGATTGGCAAAATCAGAATCTTCAATGAGCCCGAGCGTTTCCAGGCCGACCGCCGTGCCCAAAGGATTGGAAGAAAATGTGGAATGGGTTGAGCCCGCGGGGAAAACTTTCGGAGAAATCAGTTTCTCTTTTGCCCATAAACCCGACAGCGGATTAAGCCCGTTGGTAAGAGATTTCCCAAATACCAGGATATCGGGGATAACGTTAAAATGTTCGATCGCCCAGAATTTTCCCGTCCTGAAAAAACCCATTTGTATCTCATCATCCACCAGAAGTATATTATACCTGTTCAATATCTCTTTTAGGCCCGAAAAATAATCCCGGGGAGGGATAATATAGCCTCCTGTGCCCTGGACAGGCTCGACGTAAAAAGCCCCGAATTCGCATTTGCCTGTCTTGGGGTTTAGCACGGAATTGTATTCTGTCTCAAATAAACGCTCGAAATGTTTCAAGCAGTAAAGATCGCAATATTCTCTCTTCTTTTCGTAAAAACATCTAAAACAATATGGATAGGGTATAAAAAAAGCCCTGTCCGAAAAATGGCCGAATTTCTCCCTGTACCGGAAGCTTGAAGTAATGGCGGTAGCGGCAAGCGTTCTCCCGTGGTAGCCGCCCATAAAGGCGAACATAAGGTTCCTTCCCGTATGCTGCCTGACGATCTTAAGAGAATCTTCCACCGCGGCCGATCCTCCAACATTAAAATGCACCCTGCCCTTTGTCTCAAAGGCCATTTCCATTCTTTTGGCTATCTTCGCGGCAAGGAGTATTTTTTCTTCATGCAGGTATTGGCAGGCAAGCTGCGGCAAGGCGTCTATCTGTTTTTTCAGGGCATCGTTAAGCCTCTGGTTCTTGTAGCCGAAATTAACCGCGGAATACCACATCTGCAAATCCAGGTACTCCACATCCTCCTTGTCATAGAGGTATATCCCTTCCGAGTTAGAAAATATTTTCAGGTTCTTGGCGTAGTGTACCGTGTCTCCCCAGGAGCAATATTTCGCTTCCTGCGCCAGCAGTTCTTTTTGCCTGGATTTTAATTTTTCTTTTTCCGCGTTATGCTTTTCTTCCATTTGTCGCCCCCTTAAGATATTTATAAACATCCCCCAGGTCAGCGTACGCCACATGAGGCTTTTTATTGGCTTTTAGGTATTTTAAAAGGCTTCCCTTGGCAAAGGCTAAATCCGCATGTACGGCCGGACAGATATCAGAAATCCCGTCACCGATGAATATAATCTTTTTCTTTCCGTAACAATTATTCAAAAGGTGCATTTTTTTGCAGTTAGCGGACTTTAAACATAACTTGTTCACGTGGGGAAACGAGGTTATCAACCTGTCTTTTTTGAATTTAAGGTTATTGCAAAATATTTTTATGGCTTTAATACCGTTATTACGCAGTATAGAATTGATTATCCAATAAAAATCATCGCTTACAATTACCGGCTTTATTTTATTTTTCCTTAAGAATGTCAAAAGGCGTTTAAAATGCCTGTCTATCTTGACCTTATTACGCAGATACCGGGATAAATCATTTTTTGTAATCCGTATTTCTTGCAGCTGGCCTTCAAGGCATTCTTTAGAGCCGATTTTCCCCGCTATCCAGTCGTTCTCCAGCTCCTTCCAGCGCTCGTTAATGGAAAAACGCGCGATGATATCGTCAAGCACATCAAAAGTCGTGATTGTGTTGTCGAAGTCAAGGAAAACCAGGAAATCAGACAAGCCGTTTTCAAATAAATTATTTTTCTTTTTTAAGCGTTTAAGCATATGCTGCTAAAGGGTTTTTTACATCGCCAAGGCCATAATCACTTTTTTCCCGCTTGTATTATAATTAGACGAAAAAGGCCATGATTTGGTTTACACCTTCACGGTTATATTTTGATTTCAACCCTTAATTGGGTATACAGGCCATCTTTAACCTGGACTTCTTCCAGGGTATCCCGGTATTTCAAGGAACGGTCGATGACTGCCCCGGTAGATACAGAACATTCTATGTAACGGTTGAATTTATATTTTATACCGCCGCCAAAAGAGATTTCTTTATATTCCAAGACCGCGTTTTTCTTATCTTTCCTGCCGACGTTAAACTCTTCGTCCAGGAAAGCGTCGGCTTCCAGGGATACGGATGTTTTTTCGTTTAAAGAATAGGTAATATTCGGCCTTTGCGGCACAATATTAAAAGTGAGCCGGTCATTCGGCCTATAGATAAAACCTAATACAGGGAAAACACTCTCCTCAAAACCCGGGTACACGGCAATGCCCCCTACCAGCGTCCATTTATCATTTAACACCCGGATAAGGCAAGTATGTATCGGCAGAGCAAATGCGGTTGACCTGAAATCCCAGTTATCGCTGTAAAAAGAAGGATTCAGCCCTAAGCGTAAGTAAGTCTCGTTAAACCCGAAAAAAGGCAAGGTCGTTTCAATGTTTGCCCCGGCCCCGGTCAAATGCGCGGGTAATTCCAGTTCCGCGCTGCTATTTATCCCTATATAAAGAGTATCCACCGATACTTTAACCGGCAATTCCCCGAACGCTTTAAAATGATAGTCGAATTCATGCTCTAACTCTACAATCCCGATTTTTCCGGAACTGTCTTGCACCTCTCCGGGAGGAATATATTTTACATATGCCTCCGAAGTAATAGTTTCATTTTCCTGTTTATACTGATCCTCAGCAAACAACCCGCCGCAGGAAAAAAATGCCGTAAAGATAAATAAAACAGCAAAAAACAAAGTTTTCATGTTTATCAAGAGTTAAAAAGCGAAGTTTAAAGTTTTAAAACCGGTCTTATCCGGGTTGCCGGCACTAGTGAAGCCCGCTCAAAAGGAAGGTGAAATTATTATATAATGCGTAGTTGAAATATCAAGTATTTTTAAGCAACCCCTTAAAAACGTGAAAAAATCTAAACCCTCCGCTAATTTTGTGTTAAAATAGCTGTGAATTTAAAACGATCCCACGAAAAATAAAATGAGCGATAAAAAAAGAATATTTGTTGCCGATGACGACAGGATAGTCCTTGCCAGTTTACGGGAATTATTAAGCCAATCGGGTTTTTCAGTGGAATCCACTTATATTCCTACCGAAGTGGAACAAAAAGTCAAAATTTTCAAGCCTCACCTTATCCTTCTGGATTTAGTTATGCCCCAGGTGGACGGTTTTGCCGTATGCGAAATGCTGCAAAACGATAAAGGGACACAAGGTATCCCTATTATCGCGATCTCAGGGCTGGACAATTACGCCGATATCGAACGCGCGTACAACTTGGGAGTAGTGGCTTACTTTACCAAACCTTACGATTTCCCGAAATTATTAAAAGAAATAAACAGGGTCATAGCTTATAAGGAAGCGCTACAGGAAGAGCGTACGTTTATTACCGCGGTCCTGGACACTGCGGGAGCATTGATAGTAGTGCTAAGCCCTGAAGGGGCGATTGCCCGCTGGAACCTGGCATGCGAACAGATAACAGGCTATACTTTCGAAGAAGTAAAGGGGCAGCCTGTATGGGATATATTTTTATCCGGCAAGGAAAAGGAGACAGAAAAGGCTAATTTCAGCAAATTAAACGAGGGGGCGCATTTAACGAACAATGAAAGCATTTGGATGACCAAGGACGGCAGAGGAAGAATGATCGCCTGGTCCGATACTACGCTTACGGATGCGGAAGGAAAAACCAAAAACATCATTTTAACCGGTATCGACATCACGGAAAGGAAGCTTGCCGAAGAAAAATTGCAGGCGGCTTACGATGAACTTAAGAAAGCCCACCTCCAGCTTTTACAATCAACCAAGATGGCGGCGGTAGGCCGGATCGCCAACTGGGTAGCGCACGAAATAAAAAACCCCCTGGCGGTTATTATTCAAGGAGTGGAATATTTAAAATCACAAATTGCCGCTGATTCTGAATTATATAAACCCGCGGAGATAATTGTCAACGCGGCTATGCGCGCTGATAAAATAGTAAAAGACCTGCTGGATTTTTCGCGGCAGAGCTCGGAAACCATGGAAACGGTAGATATCGTGCCTGTCATCGAAGAAAGCCTGTCCCTTGTCGAACATCAAATGAACTTAAGGAATATAAAAATCGGCAGGGAATTCCCCGCAGGACTTCCCGCTGTGAAAGTAGACGCCAACCAGATCAAGCAGGTCTTTATAAACATTCTGGTAAATGCGGTGGAAGCGATGGCTGAAAACGGCAGCATTACCATAAGCATTAAAGTCTGTCAGGAATCGAACGCTAACCAATACCTTGAGATCTGTTTTAAAGACACCGGCCCTGGGATCAGCGAAGAAAATATTTCCAAAGTCTTCGAGACGTTTTTCAGCACAAAAAAGAAAGGCGGCAGTGCAGGGCTTGGGCTGTCGATCACAAAAGAGATCGTGGAGAAACATGGCGGGAAAATAATGCTAAAAAGCAAGCCCGGGGAAGGCACCAGCGCGATCATAAGGCTGCCGGCTTCCGGAACGGTTATTTAAAAAGGAGGGAACATGGAAAAAAAGAAACTTCTGGTTATAGACGATGAAGAGGATTTTTCCTACTTTGTAAAATTAAACCTGGAAAAAACCAAAGAATTCGAAGTTTTAACTACCAGCGACGGCGAGGAAGGGATAAAATTGGCCCAAAAAACGCACCCCGACCTCATACTTCTGGATATCCTCATGCCAAAAATGAGCGGTTCTGACGTAGCCGACGCGCTTGTGAATAACCCTGCTACAAAAGATATCCCGATAATTTTCCTCACGGCGCTGGTGCGCAAGGAAGAAGAAAAAGAAAACGAAGGGGAAATCGGAGGGCGCCGCTTTATTTCCAAGCCGGTTTCGGTTTCGGAATTGATATCGCGCATTAAAATGGCCCTGCTGCCCGGATAAATTTAACCGCCAAGCAGTTAGGTGGAAATTTTCGGAGGGAACAGCGGATTATAGTGGCTCAAAAGGGAAATCGCTTTTTTGGGACAAGCTATCATACAGGCTCCGCAGCTTATGCATTCTCTGGATCTCGCCACCACGGCTTTCTTATCTTTTATCTCCAGCACATTCAGACCAAGCTTCCTGCACCGCTTAACGCACAGAGAACAGCCATCACAAAGCCCATTCTCTATTTCCGGGATATTTCCTTTTATAAATTCCCGGCCGAGCGTTTCTATCCTTTCGGTTTTAATCATTTTGACAACGGCCTGTTCGGGAGAAACCCCGGTTATTTTTTTATTAATGAGCGCCTTGATCTTTTCTTCCAGGTCATCGAGGTCAAAAGGTTTACTGACATAATAATCAGCGCCGATCACCCTCCCGATCACCCTGTCCACATCCGTGTCCTTGGCGGTAACCATAATAATCGGCAATGATTGATATTCCTGGTTCCTCCTTAATTCTCTGCAGATCTCTTCCCCCGGAAGATGCGGCAGCCCAAGATCCAATATCAGCAAATCCGGTTTTAGCGCCTTCACCCGTTCAAACCCTTCTTTTCCGTCGAATGAAGTAACGGTTTCATATCCGATAGATTTAAGGTGCAATTCCAGGGTACGGCAGATATCCCTGTCGTCTTCTATTACAAAAATGGTTTTTTTCTTAGGCATTTTTTCCTCCGCAAACTATATATTTTTACCGGGTTGCGATATCCTCAGCAGTTCCCTGACTTTTTGCTCTAACAATCCCAGATCAAACGGTTTAATCATGCAATAATCTATCTGTTCTCCCGTAAACTGTTCTTTTTCGCTTTTTTGGGCCAACGCGGTAATCAAAATAATAGGTATATCCTTATATTCTTCCCTGCTTTTTATCCAGCGGACGATTTCCTTGCCGTTCATTTCGGGAAGGAACATATCCAGGATGAGTAAATCAGGGGGCCCTCCTTTAATTTTATTAAGGGCCTCCTGGCCTGAACCTGCGAGGCTGACCTCATGGCCTTCTAGTTCAAGCGCCATGGCAATTGTCCTCGCTATATCAGGCTCATCATCTACTACAAGCACTTTTCTTTTCATAGAGAAACCTCTCTGTTTCTTCCGCCTTTTATTTGGGCAGTGTAAAATAAAAGATGCTTCCCTTGCCTACCGTTGACTCAAACCATATCCTGCCCCCTTGCGCCTCAACCAGCCCTTTGGTGATTACGAGGCCAAGCCCTGTCCCTCCGCGCTGACTGGTGGCCGGATCCGAAGACCTGTAAAATTTACTGAACAATTTAACTCTCTCATTCTTAGGTATGCCTGCCCCGGAGTCGGAGACAGAAAACAAAGCTTCTTTCCCTTCATCTTTTACGCTAACCCTGATCAAGCCCTCCTCCGGAGTGAATTTAATAGCGTTACTTAAAAGGTTAACGATTATCCTTCTTGTGTGTTCCGGGTCAATGTGGATAGTATGCGTCTCAAGGCTTAAGGAAAACTCAAGGCGGATATCCTTTTCTTCGGCCTCCGGCTGCAAAGAACGGACTGTTTCCCTGATAAGGGCGTTCACATCCACATTCTCCGCGCACACAGGGAGAACCCCCGCTTCTATTTTGGAAATATCCAAAAGGTCGCTTACCATGCGCATCTGGCGCTCCGTGTTCTTAATAATAATCTCAATAAGCTCTTTCTCTTCCGGATCGAGCTCTTTTTTATTCAGCTTACCCTTCAAAAGAATAGTGGAGGCGTTCTTTATAGAAGTAAGCGGGGTCCGGAGTTCATGCGAAACTATGGAAATAAAATCCGTCTTCAGTTTGTCTATTTCCTGCAGCTGAGAATTAGCCTTGTCGATGAATTCAATCAAAGTCTCCCTTTTTCTAAGCGCGATAAAAAGAGTGATTGCCAGGATGCATACGAAGAACGTGATAAAAATACTGAAGAACCGGTATTGAAGCACCGGTTTTACGGAAATGATCTTAGCGGCAATGATGACGGCATTTACCGCTCCTGCGGTATCTTTAAAGGGATAACTTACGTAATAAACCCTTTCGTTATACTTGGAGCCGGGC
>JAQULD010000045.1 GCA_028719045.1 Candidatus Omnitrophota bacterium
TCGGAAAGCGTCTTTTCCCCTCCGGACAATAAAAGCACATTCTGTAATTTCTTTCCCGGAGGCCGGCAGATAATCTCGATACCGGATTCCAGGGGGTCATGTTCGTCTATCAGGTATACCTTGGCGTCTCCGCCGTTAAATAACAGCCTGAAATAGCCGCGAAATTCTTCGGCCACTTTTTCGAATGTCTCCACAAACATTTTCCTGGTTGTGCGGTTTATTTTGGAAATGGCTTCCTGTAGAGAAGCCTTTGCCGTAACCAGGTCTGTCTGCTGCTGAGTCAGAAAATCGTAGCGTTTTTTCAACTCATCGTACTCTTCAATAGCCACTAAATTCACGTTTCCGTAAGAATCAAGTTTTGCCTTGAGGCTTTCAATCCCCTGGGCCAGCGTATTCTCGTCTGTAGCGCCTGAAGCCAGCTTTTCCGTGTTATCCTGCCCGCCACCGGCTCCTTGATTATTATTTAATTCCTGGCTGTCCAAATCCACTTTGTAAGCCTGAAGCATTCTATCCCGGATACTGGAGTATTTAAAATCCAGGTCTTTTTCCTCCATCTGCAGCGTGTATACCCTGTCTTTGACGCCGTTGAATTCCTTTTTTTCCTCTTCTATCTTTCCCGCCGCGCCTTCTAATCCCAGAGCGATCTCTTCCAGCGCTTTTTCCGCTTCCTTCAGGCTGGAAACTCTTTGCTCAATATCTTTTTTTGCCTGAGCTATTTGATTTTCCAGCTCGCGTATCTCCAATACAAGGCCGTCCTGCCTTCCAGAGTTCTCCCGGATCTTCTGGTCTAAATTCAGGAGGCTTTCCCTGTTCTGGGCGCAGGTATCCTCAAGCATTTTCAAAGTGCTATCTTCGGAATTAAGGCGCCTGGTCCAGGCTTCCAATTCAGTTTTGATCTTAGTCGCGGCTATCAGGATCTCTTCTTTAAGGTTAGCATTCAGATTGACTTTTTCCTGCTCGGTATGGATAAGCGTTTCCTGGGCCTTTTGCTCTTTTTCCAATTCAGCGAAACCCGCCTCCAGAGAAGCTAACTTTGTTTCATGCCCCAAGATCTCAGTTTCCACATCGGAAATTTCCAAAAGGATTATTTCTTCCTCTTCTTTTATTTTCGTAAACTGCTCGAAAGCCGCCTGGTGGAAAGTCTTTTTATTATTTAAAGCTATTTCCTGCTCCTGGCTCTTGCCTCTTAGTTCTTCCAGCGACAGGTGCAATTCGCTCACATGTTTTTCTTTTTCCGCTTTGCTGTTATTTAAAACTATAAGCGCGTCTTCGATCTGTTTGATCTTTTCCGTCACTCTCTGCGTGTCAAGGTCTATAGGCTTTGCCTCTCCGGACAATTTAAGTTCCGCCCAGTCCTTTACCTTTATTACGAGGCCGCTGATTTTTTCCGCGGGCATCTTATCCAGGTAAATAGTGGCGTTCATCGAGGTATCTATGCTTTCATACTGGGTTTTTAGTTTTTCCAGGAATTCCTTGTGCGATTCCAAAGCGGATTTCTGCCTCTCCAGGCTTTCCATATCGGAATCGATCTTATTTAAACAGGACTTTTCTTCGCCCAGAGTTTTGTCGAGTTCTGAAGTTTTTAAATTCAGGGCCTGCAGGCTTTCCTGCACAAGTTTTAATTCCGAATCAAGGGCGTTCAGGTTAGCCTCGACCGAAGACTTTTCTTCGCCCACTTTTATCTTCTCGATATCCAGCCTTTTTTTACGCGCCAGAAATATCTGTTTTTTGGAATTCAAATCAACGATCTCATTTTTCGCCTGGCTTGTCCTGGCCGCCAGGTCCATGATATTCCTTTTTGCCGCCGCTATCGCATCAACCGCGGCTTTAGTAGAAGCTATCAGCTCATTCAACTGGTTTTCTTTAGCCTGTAATAAAATTGATTTCTCTTCGACGTTTTTCTTTAATACGGTTTCTTCTTCCTTGAGCTTGTTTAATTTTTCCTCATCCTGTGCGAGCCTGTTCTTGGTCTGCTCGACCTGGGTTTCCAGGTATTTCCTGGAATTCTCCAGTTCCTTGATCCTTTCCTGGTTAAAATTCATGTGCTGGCTGTCCCTGGTAATATTGTTTTCCAGATTAAGGATCTCGTTTCTCGCGGAAGTTATGGCTGACTCCTTCAACCTCAAGTCCTGGCTGCGCTGTTCTAAACTCATTTCCTCTTCTTTGATTGTTTTCTGCAAGGCTTCTTCTTTTTCCCTTAACGCGCAAAGCTGTTTTAAAATCTCTTCCTTCTGGATATAAAGGTTGTTTTTCTGCACGCAAGCCATGCTTATTTCTTTGGCTTTGAGCTCTTCGAAGACTTCCTTGTACCTGCGCGCTTTGTTCGCCTGTCTTTCCAAATGGCCGATGGAACGCCTCACTTCATTAATGATGTCGCCTACGCGCAGCAGGTTCTGTTCGGTCTCATCCAGCTTTTTAAGCGCCTCTTTTTTCTGCGATTTGTATTTGGTAATGCCTGCCGCCTCGTCAAAAACGAGCCTTCTGTCCTCGGGCTTTGAGCTTAAGACCATGTCGATCTTCCCCTGGGGCACAAGCGAATAACTTTCCGCGCCTATGCCGGTGCCCATCAGTAATTCCAGGATATCCTTAAGACGGACGGTAGCTTTATTAAGCAGGTACTCGCTTTCCCCGGACCGGAAGATCCTGCGGGTGATCACCACCTCGTCATTCTCTACGGGGAAGAATTTGTTCCCGTTATCGAAAGTAAGGCTTACCTCCGCCAGCCCCAATGCCTCTTTATTATCGGTACCGTTAAAGATGACATCTTCCATCTGGGAGCCGCGCAGCGACTTAACGGACTGCTCTCCCAGGACCCACCTGATACTATCGAAGATATTGGACTTGCCGCAGCCATTCGGCCCGACAACAGCAGTTATTCCCGGCTCAAAATGCAGTGTGGTTTTTTCCATGAATGACTTAAATCCGACTATCTCTAATTTTTTAAAATACATGCGATTCTCCTTTCACAGAAAAGTGAGACACCAGCCATTCCACACCAGGCCGGATGTTTATAAATAAAATATTTATTATACCGCGTTTATCTTTTTTTCCAATATTTCATTTGGGAGCGGCTTGGTCAGGATCTCTTTTGCCCCGAGCGCTATGCCCCTGGCCTCGATCTCCCTGTCGATTATACCCGTAACAAGATAAATTACAATATCGGGTTTTATCTTTTTTGCCTGCTCCAGGATATCGAGCCCCGAGGTATCGGTATCAAGCCTTATGTCGCAAAATACCACGTCGGGGGAATTCCTGCTTATCATATCGATCGCCTCCCGGGTATTTTTCGCGGTATCAACAATATATTTCCTGCGCGAAAGATACGACTTTTGGAATTCGATCACATCAGGCTCATCATCGACAATCAATATTCTCAGGCTCATCGTCTCATTATCTTGCGTTCATTTGTTCAACCATCCAGGAGTCTATTCTTTCCTTCTGGAAACGCCATTGGCCCACGAGCTTTACCGCGGGGATCTTATTGTGTTTCAGCCAATCGTAAATAGTGCGACGGCTGACTTTTAGATAATTAGCTAAATCATCTATGGTCATTAAGGACTCCAGGTTCATTGTATTTTCTTTATACATAAAATTAATTATAAACAAAAATAGTGACATGTCAAGTCAAAATATTACATTTAATTGCACATATATGCAAACAAAGAATATGTATGCATAAATATGCAATAATATGCAGATTTTATACAGTTTAATTCAAAATTTTAGTTATTTTAGGATTAATTAAGGGAATTTAGATGGGGTTTATCTACGGTTTTGGAGGGATCTTAGAACCAAGGGGATAGGCTTTAGATCCGCTTCTTCGAGGCAGATCCCTATCCTGTACTTGTTATGCTCGATCAAAGTATGCCAGACTACCTTGCCTTTTGCTTCTATAAGTTCGCCGTTATCCGGCATGCAAAGCCAGATATCTAAAGTAGCTCCCGGCGTAAGCTCCTCATGGGTGATCACACCTACGCCTTTTACGCTTATATCGCTGGTCCGCGCGGAAATGTTTTTTTCCGCATTGACCTTTAAGTCTTCGCCGTATTCCAAAGAAATGCATACGGGAAACCTTACAAAACGCCTTCGGTCTTTAAGCTCCCATTCTTTCATAATTTTGTTATTTTAAATGGTTACGGTTAACTCTCCTAGACATCCGTAATTAAATATGCTACATAAATTAAAGTAATTCAAGGGTATTTTTTGTATCCCAAGAAAGCGCTTTCTTGAGGCTTATAACTTTAGTTTGATTATTTCCTGAGGACTTCCTTGAATTTCTTAGTGAGGGCGGGGACAATCTGGAAGACATCGCCTACAATACCGTAAGTCGCTACTTTAAATATGGGGGCGTCGGGGTCTTTGTTAATGGCAATAATTATCTTTGAGGACTGCATACCCACTAAATGCTGGATCTGTCCTGATATGCCGCAGGCAATGTATATTTTCGGGGAAACGGTCCTTCCTGTCTGTCCTACCTGGTGGGAATAAGGCATCCATCCCGCATCCACCGCCGCGCGCGAAGAACCTACCGCTCCGCCCAGGACTTTAGCGAGCTCCTCCAGCATCTTGAAATTTTCCGGCCCGGCCAGGCCGCGGCCTCCGGACACGATGATATCCGCTTCGGACAAATTGACCGTGGACTCCACTTCCTCAATAATGTCCAGCAGTTTAGTGCGGCTGGCGATTATCCCGCCGTCGAAATTCTCGCGGATAATTTTACCTTTCCTTTTCATATCGGACTGGCTCTCCGGGAAAACCTTATGGCGGACAGTAGCCATCTGCGGCCTGTAATTAGGGGAAACTATCGTTGCCATGATGTTTCCGCCGAACGCGGGCCTGGTCTGTAAAAGTATTTTTTTCAAAGGGTCTATCGCAAGTCCGGTGCAGTCAGCGGTCAATCCACAATAGATCCTGACCGCGACCCTCGATATCAATGACCTGCCCATAGACGTTGCCCCGCAGAGCAGTATTTCCGGTTTGTATTTCTTGATAAGTTCTACCAGTATGTTCGTATAAGGCTCATCCAGGTAATTCGCCAATTCCCTTTTCTCGACAACGTAAACTTTGTCGGCTCCGCGCCAGATAAGTTCCTGTATTTCCTCTTCCAGGCGCTCGCCTATAAGCACCGCGGAAACGTCCGTCCCTAAGTCTTTTGCCAATTCAGAGGCTTTCCCGAGTAATTCGTAAACCACCGACTGGACTTTGCCTTTTTTCTGTTCCGCGAATACCCATACCCCTTTGTAACCGCTTATATCGGGCTTATCCGTTTTATCCTGTGTTTTATCCAGCGTTATCGCCTTGAATTTACATATATCCACACAGGCGCCGCAAAGATTGCATTTATTCAAATCTATGGTCGCCTTTTTATCCATGATGCGGATAGCGTCAAAAGGGCAGACTTTCACGCACATAGTGCAGCCCGTGCATTTCTGTATAATAACTTGTATTGGCATAGTTCTATTTAGAGGTTACTTAGGTTACTTCGTTTTTAACCAATTCTACCAGCTTTTCCACTATTTCAGCCGGCTCTCCACCGAGCATTTGCCCGCCCGTTCTGGGGACAGGAGTAAAGATCTTTACCACCTGGGTCGGCGAGCCTGTAAGCCCCAGGAATTTAGCCTCGCCTGCGATATCTTTAGAGGTCCAATGGCTTATCTTTGCCTGCTTTGCCTTCATCATGCCTTTTAAGGAAGGTATTCTCGGCTCGTTTATTTCCTTGACCACGCTGATCAGCACCGGAAGAGGCGCCCCGATGATTTCAAAGCCCTCCTCGGTCATCCTTTCAACGCGGCAATACCCGTCTTTAATTTCTTCTATTTTTTTTACGTAGGTAACCTGCGGCAAATCAAGATGCGCGGAGATGCCGGGGCCAACCTGCGCGGTGTCGCCGTCAGAAGCCTGCTTGCCGCAGAGGATAATATCGAACGCGCCGGCTTTCCTGATCGCCTGCGAAAGAGTATAACTGGTAGCCCAGGTATCGCTCCCGGCAAAAGCCCGGTCGGAAACCAATACCCCCTCATCTATCCCCATAGCTATCGCGTCGCGCAAAGCCTGCTCTGCCTGCGGCGGACCCATGGTTATTGCCGTGACCTTGCCGCCGAATTTCTCTTTGAGGCGGACGGCTTCTTCTATCGCGTACATATCAAAAGGATTTATGACCGATTTTACCCCTTCCCGGATCAGGGTATTTGTTTCCGGATTGATCCTGACATCGGTTGTTTCAGGGACCTGTTTTATGCAGACAATTATGTTCATCCGTTATTTCCTTCTCTTGCCTATTTAACCCAAATGATAAAGCATGTACTTGTCGAGCTCGCTTAAGCTTTTATCGTTTATTTCCGTAAACTCAACCCCGGCGTCGTATCTTTTCTTGGAGGCGTCGCCTATGGTAAATTCCTTGACCCAGGTCACCCTGCCCGCCGCCTTTATCGCTTCTTTTTTCCCGGGCAGGTAAATATTCAAATCTATGATATCGTTTTCTTTGAGCTGCTCATAACCGACAAAACAGATGCCGCCTTTGCTGATATTCCTGGTCACAGTCAGCATCTCTTGCTTTGCGGAATCGCGTTTCTGATAAGTTACATCGACTAAAATGTTAAGCCGGGCGAATTTTCTTCTGTCTTCGGGTTTATTCATTTTGCGCTCCTTTGCCGCAAAAAAAACAAAACTCCAAGGGCCTCTCCCGCAGCTTCTACTTGTTCTTCGCGCTTTCTTTTATCAACTGCAGGCCGATTATATTGCGCTGTATCTGGTTTGTGCCCTCATAAATCTGGGTGATCTTGGCGTCGCGCATATATTTCTCGGCAGGATATTCTTTCATATAACCGTATCCGCCGAATATCTGGACCGCGTCGGTCGTGACTTTCATCGCCACATCGGAAGCAAAGAGCTTTGCCATGGCCGATTCCTTGCCCACATCCTTTTTCCCCGCGTCCACCAGCCTGGCAACTGAATATACCAGCGCCCGGGCAGCTTCAAGCTCGGTAGCCATATCGGCCAGCATCCACTGTATTCCCTGAAAGCTGGAAATGGGTTTACCAAACTGGTGCCTTTCCTTGGCATACTTTACCGCATGGTCCAGCGCGCCCTGGGCAATGCCGATCGCCTGAGCCGCCACTCCCAGACGGGACATATCAAAGGTCCTCATCGTCACGATAAAACCCATGCCTTCTTTTGCCAGCAGGTTTTCTTTCGGTATCTTGCATTCGTTAAAAACAAGCTCCTGGGTCGCTGAGGCGCGTATACCTAATTTTTCTTCTTTCTTGCCGAAAGTAAATCCGGGAGTGCCTTTTTCCACGATAAAAGCGGAAGCTCCCCTCGGCCCTTTGGTCTTATCCGTCATAGCAACAACTGAATAAATCTGCGCCTCACCGCCGTTGGTAATGAAATGCTTTGTGCCGTTTAAAACATAATAATTGCCTTCTTTTCTGGCGGTAGTCTTAATAGCGGCCGCGTCAGAACCCGCCTCGGGCTCGGTAAGGCCGAAAGCGGCTATCTTTTTGCCTCTGGCTAAATCAGGCAGGTATTTTTTCTTCTGCTCATCATTTCCGAAAAGTACTATGGGAAAAGTGCCCAAAGCCGAAGCCGCGTAACAGACCGCGATACCTCCGCAGGCGCGCGCAAGCTCTTCTGTAGCGATGCACAGGTTTAAAACGCTTGTGCTCATCCCGCCGTATTCTTCCGGTATAAATAAGCCAAAAAGGTCGCTATCGGCGATGACCTTTAAAACATCCCAGGGAAATTCCTCGGTCTGGTCATATTTGGCAGCTACCGGGGCCACCTTTTCAACGGCTATCTTACGCGCCAGTTCCTGTATCATCTTTTGTTCTTCAGTCAATAAATAATCCATTTTTTCCTCCTTGTCTACCAAGACAACACCTGCGCAATGTTCCACATAAGCGCAGGTGAAAACCTAGCGCGGGGTGTTTTGTTTAATTTGCAAATTATACCATATTTCTTTTATTTTACAATGTTTTTAGAAGCGCGATTTCCTGGCAATTGGGGAACTTGCAGCAATTGATGCATTCCGCCCATATTTTATGGGGGAGATCCGCGTGTCTTACTCTTTTAAAACCGAACTTCTTGAAATATTCCGGTTTATAAGTGAGCACAAAAACCTTTTTCGCCCCAAGTTTTTTGGCTTCTTCGATACAGGCCAAAACCAGCTGCTTGCCGATGCCTTTGCCTTGCCTGTTTTTTGCCACCGCCACGGATTTAACCTCCGACAGGTCCTCCCAGGAAACATGCAGGGCCGCGCAGCCGGTTACTTTCCCCTTCTCTTCAAATACCCAGAAATCCCTCAGGTTCTCATAAAGCTCGTTCAAAGAACGGGCGAGCATGATATCCTGCCTGGCAAAGGAATTGATCAATGCCTGTATTTCTCTTATATCTTTAATCCCGGCTTTTCTTAACATATTATCCAATGACTAAAAGCTAACAGCTATTTAATTTCCGTCCCCTTAGCAACCACCACTATTCCGGATTCCGTAACATGGAACTTCTTTTTGTCTTCCTGCAGGTCATGGCCAATGACCATGCCTTCCGGGATCTTGACATCTTTATCGATTATCGTCCTTTTTATATTGGCATATCTTCCTATATGCACGCCTTCCATGAGTATCGAATCGTTTACCTGGCAGTAGCTGTTGATCCTGACATTAGGCGAAAGTATCGAGCGCTTGACCTGTCCGCCGCTTATGATGCAGCCTCCGGAAACAATTGAATCCAGGGCCAATCCTACCCTTCCGGTGATCTCTCCGCCGGCGAATACGGTTTTAGCCGGAGGGAACTGCTCCTGATAGGTTCTTATCAGCCACTCCCTGTCATAGAGGTTAAATACAGGATTTACCTCCACAAGGTCCATATTTGCTTCGTAATAGGCGTCTATAGTCCCGATATCGCGCCAGTATTTCGCCTCTTTTTTGTTCTCATCGATAAAATTATAAGCTACTACCTTCAGCCCGTTTTTTACCATAAGAGGGATTATATCCTTGCCGAAATCGTGGCTCGAATTCTTTTTCTTCGCGTCTTCGCGCAACAGTTCATCCAGGACCTTGTGTTTAAAAACATAGATGCCCATGGAAGCATAAATCTTTTCCGGCTGTCCGGGTATAGTCTTTGGTTTTTGCGGCTTTTCCTGGAAATCCTTGACAATGCCTTTAGTGTCCACCTCAAGCACGCCCAGATGCAAAGACTTGGATTTTTCCACTTCCACTACTCCGACGGTCAGATCCGCCTTCACCTCCCGGTGGAAATCTATCATCGTGGAATAATTCATTTTGTAAACGTGGTCACCCGCCAGGATCACTATTTCTTCGGGCTCCGGCTTATCGATTTCCAGGGTATAGAGGTTCTGGTAAATGGCGTCTGCCGTGCCCAGGTACCAGGTGTCTCCTACGCGCTGCTGCGCAGGCAGCAATTCTATGTATTCACCTAATTCGGAAGACATGATATTCCAGCCTAACCTGGTATGCCTTTGCAGGGAAGCCGATTTATACTGGGTAAGGACATAGATCTTACGCAGGCCGGAATTGACGCAGTTGCTCAAAGTAAAATCGATGATCCTGTAAATCCCGCCGAAAGGAACAGCGGGTTTCGTGCGGTCTTTGGTCAAAGGCCAAAGCCTTTCGCCTTTGCCTCCCGCCATAATAAAAGTAAGGACATCGCGCATCATAGCTTTACGATCCCGGTTATGCCGCGCCTGATCATCATCACTCCGATCGCGGCAAGCAGTATATACATTATCTTGGAAAACGCTCTCGCTCCTCCCGGACCGAGTAATTTCATGATAGAATCCGCTTTTACAAGGGTTATCCAGACGAAGACCATATTGATTATCAAGGCGACGAAGGTGGAAACAATGCCGTAACTATCCAGCATCATAAGGGTTGTAGTCAAAACAGCCGGCCCGGTGATCAAAGGCGTGCCCAAAGGAAAAACTCCGACATCTTTGTCGTGGCCGTTGGACAAAAGCGATTTTTGCGTGCCAGGCAGAAGAAGGCGCATGGATATAACGAACAAAAGTGCTCCGCCGGCGATCTGAAAATCAGGGATAGTAATGCCGATGAACCTCAATATCAATTTTCCTATCAGCATAAAAAGTATCGCCATGATCGCAGCGGTAGTGGTGGATTCTATGATGGCCTTGTGCCGTTGTTTCTTGTTCGCGCCTTCAACTAAAGCGATAAACAAAGGTACATTGCCGATAGCATCCACCGCCACAAAGATAGGGATGAACGTAAGTACGAAAGGCTCTAAAAATTTTAATATTTCTGGCATGTCAGGTTATAGATTATCACAAAACTGCCGGCACGGCAATAGAAAATGGAACCCGGTTTTGCCTTGATTAATACTTGACCTTTAAAAGGCAGAGCCCGCAGGCGGGAGCTGTGTGGCCGGCTTTTCGCCTGTCTTTAGAATCTAATATTTTCTTCAGGCTCCCACTGCCAAGCTTTCCCCTGCCAATATCGATAAGAGTGCCCGCGATGTTCCTTACCATGTTATACAGGAAGCCATCCGCTTCTATATCTACATAGACCAGGTCGCCTTTTCTGGAAACCTTTAGTTTCTTAACGGTTTTAACCGGATTTTTGCCTTCCTTGCCGCTGGCTTTAAACGCGCTGAAGTCATGTTTACCCAGAATAGAATCCGCCTCATTCTGCATAAGCTTTAGGTCCAGAGGATAACGGCAAAAATAAGCGGAATCTTTAAGGAGCGCCGAACGGTGCGTGCGGTTAAGTATGGTATAACGGTAAGCCTTGGACTTGGCGCAATAACGGCTGTGAAAATCCCCGGATGCTTCGGCAATGCCGATAACCGCGATATCCTTTGGGAGCAACGCGTTTAAACCTTCCTGTAACCTCTCTAAAGGGATGTGGGATGCGGTCTTAAAATTAGCCGTCTGCGCTTTGGCGTGCACCCCGGAATCTGTCCTTCCGGAAGCGATCAATTTTATTTCCTGGTGCAGCATTTTTTGCAGGGTTTCTTCTATTACCTGCTGAATAGTATAGGATCTACGCTTCTGGCGCTGCCATCCCGAGAAATTTGTACCGTTGTATTCAATGGTAAGCTTAATATTACGCAATGATCCGTAGGGTTGGTTGTTACTTGCCGATCAAAACTTCGGCGATCTGCACAGCATTGGTGGCTGCGCCCTTACGCAGGTTGTCCGCGACCACCCAGAGCCAGAGGCCGTTTTTAGTAAAACAATCGCTGCGGATCCTGCCCACGAAGGTTTCGTCTTTGCCCTCTACGTCTTTAGGCATGGGATAGAGGTTAGTAGCCGGATCATCCTTTAAGATCACGCCAGGGGCATTACGCAGGATATCCTTTACTTTACCGGCCGCTATTGGTTTGTCCGTCTCTATATATACTGATTCAGAGTGTCCTGTCCTGACCGGCACTCTCACGGTAGTTGCGGAAATCTTTATTTTGTCGTCGTGCATGATCTTATGGGTTTCTTTGACCAGTTTCCATTCTTCGCTGGTATAATCGCTCTCCGCGAAACCGCCGATCTGCGGGAAGACATTGAAAGCCAGCTGCTGAGGCATAGCTTTGTTTTCAACTTCAACATTTACATCACAGAATCCCTGGGCGGCAATACGGGAAGCCTCGTCTTTCAACTGCTCTACGGCGTTTTTCCCCGCGCCTGAAGAAGCCTGCAGGGTAGTAACGATAATCCTTTTTATGCCCGCTTTTTTATAAATCGGCCACAGCGCCACCACCATTTGTATCGTCGAACAATTGGGATTGGCAATAATGCCTTTATGTTTCTTTACATCTTCAGGATTCACCTCGGGTACCACTAAGGGTACTTTCGGGTCCATGCGGAAATCAGCGCCGTTATCAATAACCACAGCGCCTCTCTTCACCGCCTCGGGAGCGAAAGTAACCGCGGCCCCCTTTTCACCTTCGGTACCCGCAAAAAGCGCTATGTCTATCCCGTCAAAACCTTCCGGCGAGATCGCTTTCACCGAATATTTCTTTCCGTCCACTTCAATATTTCTCGCGGAACGGGCAAGCACGCGTAATTCATTGACAGGAAAATTACGCTGCTTTAAGACCCTAAGCATTTCTATTCCCACCACTCCACCGCCCACTACCGCGACATTATATTTAGATTTATTCATTTTCCCGCTTCTCCAAAATATA
>JAQULD010000046.1 GCA_028719045.1 Candidatus Omnitrophota bacterium
TGCATGATTCTCTGGGGGCCGGTTCTCTTACCGCGATCCCTATAGTTGAGACGCAGGCAGGAGACATAACGAGTTATATTCCTACTAACGTTATCTCGATCACCGACGGCCAGATCTACCTGGAGAACGACCTTTTTTACGCGGGCGTGCGCCCTGCGATAAACGTGGGTTTGTCGGTATCCAGAGTCGGCGGCAAGGCGCAGTTTAAGTCTATGAGGCAGGTGGCTTCCAAACTACGCCTGGACCTGGCGCAATACAGGGAATTGGTGACTTTTACCCAATTCGGCACAGAACTGGACAAGACTACCCAGGCCCAGCTTAACCGCGGCGAGCGGATGGTTGAGATTTTGAAACAGGACCAGTATTCGCCGCTTACTATTTCTAAACAGGTGATGATACTTTACTGCGGCACGCGCGGCTACCTTGACGATCTGCCTGTGCAGTCCGTGAAAAAATTCGAGTTGGAATTCAATAAATATATGGATAAGAATAACCCTCAGATAGAAAAAGAGATGGAAGAGAAGAGGGAATTGACGGATGACATCATAAAGAGATTAGACAACGCGATCAGGGCCTTCAAGGCCGAATTCGTTGCCGGAATAAAAAAATGATCCAGTCGCTTAAACAGATAAAAAACAGGATTAAAAGCATAGAGAATACCAGGAAGGTTACTTCCGCGATGCAGATGGTATCGATAGCGAAGCTGAACCGCGTGGAAAAGCAACTTGCCGGCGCTAAACCCTATTTTCAACGGTTGGATTCGTTACTCAGCCACCTGATTGCCGATATGGGCGACACAAAAAACTCATTTTTAGAAGAACGGGCCAAAAAAGAAAAGATCGCGTTATGCGTGGTCACTTCCGACAGCGGGCTCTGCGGCATGTATAATAATGTGGTTATCCGTTTTGCCGAAGATTTTATAATGAAGCAGGGGGGCGGGAATGTAAAATTGATCGTGATAGGCAAAAAAGGATACAACTATTTCAGGAGCAAAAAGATCACTATCGAGCACAGCTATCTGGGGCTGCAGGGCAGGTATTCAGAGAAAACCTCCGATGAAATAGCGCAAAAATTGATGTCGATCTATTCCGGGCGGCTTGCCGATGAGGTTTATATAACCTATACGAAGTTTAGCGCCGCGTACATGCATAAGCCTGTAATGATGAAGGTCCTCAATGTTTGCCCGGAGCAGAAAAACGTAAGGCCGGTTAATTATATCCTTGAGCCTGGAAAGGAAAGGATATTGGAAGAACTGGTAGAAAGATATATTTTTACGAAGGTGAGATTTGTCCTGCTTGAGGCCTTCGCCTCAGAGCATACCTCGCGCGTAATGGCCATGAAGACGGCTACCGATAACGCCAGGGACCTGCTTGCGCAATTGACTCTCTTAAGGAACAAGGTCCGGCAGGCCAGTATCACACAGGACATTATGGAAATAATTTCTTCAGCGGACGCATTGAAAGGATAATAAGATGGCAGACGGAAAAATCATTCAGGTCATAGGGCCGAGCGTAGATATAAAGTTCCCGGAGAACCAGCTCCCGCAGCTTTTAAACGCCATAAAGGTCGAAGACGCCGCGGGAAACATCGATCTGGTCCTGGAAGTGGCGCAGGAAATAGGCAATAATACCGTTCGTTGCATCGCACTTGGCTCTACGGACGGATTGGTACGGGGGATGATCGCCCATGACACTGGTTCGCCGATCACTGTCCCTATAGGTGAACAGACCCTGGGCAGGATATTTAATCTCCTGGGCCAGACTATCGACGGAAAAGGCCCTTTGCCGCATCCGGAGATACGTAATTCCATCCACAGGCCTTCTCCGAATTTCCAGGAGCAGCTGCCTGTTACTTCCGTGCTTGAAACAGGATTAAAAGTAATAGATTTGCTCGCGCCTATCCCTAAAGGCGGCAAGGTCGGGATGTTCGGAGGGGCCGGTGTCGGCAAGACAGTTATCGTCATGGAATTGATCCGCACTTTTGCCACTGAACACGGAGGAGTTTCGGTTTTTGCCGGCATTGGAGAAAGAACGCGCGAGGGCAATGAGCTGTGGCTTGAATTGAATGAGTCAGGCGTCGTGAAGAACAGCGCTCTTGTATTCGGGCAAATGAACGAGCCTCCGGGATCAAGGCTGCGCGTAGGCCTGGCAGCTTTGACCATCGCTGAATATTTCCGCGATGAGCAGAAAAAAGATGTACTGTTGTTTATCGACAATGTATTCAGGTATATCCAGGCGGGCTCGGAAGTTTCCACTTTGCTTGGCCGTATGCCTTCAGCGGTAGGATATCAGCCTAATCTTTTATCTGAGATCGCTCAGCTTGAGGAAAGGATCGCGTCTACCAGGAACGGCGCTATTACCTCTTTTCAGGCGGTATATGTGCCCGCGGATGATTTGACCGACCCGGCGCCTGCCGCTGTATTCTCGCATCTGGATGCCAAGATCGTGCTTTCGCGCCAGATCGCGGAATTAGGTATTTATCCTGCGGTAGACCCGCTTGATTCCACATCGCGCATAATGGACCCTAAAGTCATCGGAGATGAGCATTACGATGCCGCGCTCGGAGCGCAGAAAGTCCTGCAGAGGTACAAGGATTTAAAGGATATTATTTCTATCCTTGGGATCGATGAACTTTCCGACGAAGACAAACTGATAGTCGCGCGCGCCAGAAAAATACAGCGTTTTTTTTCACAGCCGTTTTTCGTGGCGGAGACATTCACCGGGATGAAGGGTAAGTACGTAAAGCTCGAAGATACCATAAAAGGTGTGAAAATGATTATAGAAGGCAAGGTGGATGATATTCCGGAACAAGCGTTTTACATGATCGGCCCCATCGAAGAAGCCAGGGAAAAGGCAAAAACACTGGAGACAGAAAGCAATGGAAAAAACATTCCGCGTTGATATCCTTAACAGCGCTAAAACCATTTTTTCAGGCCAGGTTTCCTCACTGATCGTGCCTTCGGAATCCGGTTATTTCGGGGTTCTGGCGGACCACGCCCCGCTTATCGCTAACCTTTCGCCCGGAAAGATAACTTTAAGGGATGCTTCGGCTAAGCACTCCACTTTTGATTTTTCCGGCAAAGGCTTTATCGAAGTGCTGGACAATAAAGTTTGTGTGCTTTTGAATAATGCCGCAATTTAATTCCCTCCGCAGTTATAGATTAAACACTATTATAGCCCTGTTTTTATTATGCGGCTGCGCCGACAACCGGCCTGTGGCTGGGAAATATCCGGAAGAAGGATTAGCCTCGTGGTATTCTTCGAAAACAACTTCCACAGGTGAGGGATTCAGCGATGATTATTTTTCCTGCGCGATGAGGCGTGTCGATTTCGGGAAATGCTACCAGGTTTGTAATATGGAAAACAATAAGTGCGTGGTCGTCAGGCATAATGATTTCGGCCCGGCAAAGAATTATTTCAAGCGGGGCAGGATAATAGACCTGACAAAGACAGCCTTTAGCCAGATCGCCAGTCTGGAAGAAGGCCTGGTAAAGGTGAAGGTCAATGAATATTAAAGATTATCCTGAATTTAAACCGGTGGGACTGGAAGACCTGGAAGCGTTCAACCAGGCGTTAAAACAATTCCCTCCCGTAATTTCGGAATTGACTTTTACCAATATTTACTCCTGGCGCAAAGCCTATCAGTTTGAAGTCGCCTCACTTGGCGGGTTCTTGATTTTACGTTCCGGGCCGGAAAATAAAAAAAGTTTTTTCAGGCCAATAGGAAGCGGAGATATGAAGGCAGTCATGGAAAAAATATTGGAAGACACCGGCGCCGGTTTTGTCCGTATCCCGGAAATAACCAAAAAGATGTTTGAAAACGAAAAGAAATACATTATCGAGGCTGATCCCGATAATTTTGATTACCTTTACAGGACAGAAGACCTTATCGAACTTCCCGGAAGAAAATACGACGGAAAGCGCAACCTTATAAAGAACTTTAAATCGGCTTATGAATTCCATTATACGGAATTTGACGACTCTAATATAAAGGATTGCCTTGAATTCGAAGAATTCTGGTGCACGCTCAAAAACTGCGACAGCGTTACTGGCCTTGGCAATGAAAGGCAGGCGATAAAGGAAATGGTGGATAATTTCTCTATTTTCAAGCTTATCGCCGGGGCAATAAAGGTAAAGGAAAGGATCTGCGCGGTGGCGATAGGCCAGAGGCTTAACCAGTATACGCTGGTAATGCATGTTTTAAAAGCTGATCCGAATATGGCGGGGCTCTACCAGGCTATGAATAATGAATTCCTTTCTCGCCAGGCGCGCGGTTTTACCTATGTGAATATGGAACAGGACCTCGGGTTGGCGGGGTTAAGAAAAGCCAAACAGTCGTATCATCCGGTAGAGATGATCAAAAAATACACGCTCAAAACCGGGGGATCGCCGGCTTAAAAAATATGATTTTAAATCTTTTATTAAAGGAAAAAAAACTGGTCCGGGAAAGCTGGTCGGTGAGCTGGCCGATGATGCTCATAATGTTTTTTATATTCCTTATCGGTTTTACCGACGTCTATGTCGCGGGAAAATTCGGAAAAGAGATCCAGGCGGCGTATGGGTTTGCCTCACAGATCTATTTTGTTTTCAGTATTATCGCTTTCGCGCTTACCGTAGGCACGGTCTCGGTGGTATCCAGGCTTTTTACTTCGGAAAAGAAAGAAGAATTCAATATAGCGGTTGATTCATCGCTTATCGTGTCTCTTTTCTGCGGGGTAATATTCAGTTTGATAGGTTTGGCTTTCTCAAAGCCGATCATTTACGGAGTAAACGTCCCGGCGGTCCTGAAAACCAATGCCTTGCCGCTTATGCGTATTTATTCGGTGGGGCTCTTGTTTAGCTACCTGCTTTTGAATACCAACGGCATACTGCGCGCCTGCAAATCGATAAAAAGGTCGCTTGTCACCATGTTCGTGGTTTGCCTTCTGAATGTCGGGCTTAATTTCCTGCTGGCATTCCGCACTCCGCTGGGATTCCAGGGGATCGCGGTGGCGACCGTAATAAGTACTTTTTCAGGGTGTATAATAAACCTCATTTTTGTTAAAAGCCTTACTTCGGGCCGCTACAGGTTTTCCGCAGCGACAGTAAAGAAAATATTCAATATAGGATGGCCGGCGGGGCTGCTCCAGGTTTTGTGGCAGCTGGCTTCTGTCGTGCTTTTTCTTGTTTTAAGCGCTTTGCCGCGCCATAACATCGAAGTAATGGCGGCATTTACCAACGGCCTGAAGGTAGAGTCGGCGATTTTTCTTCCGGCGTTCGCTTTCAATATGGCGGCCGCGGTTATAGTAGGCAACCTTTTAGGCAAGAAAAAAAGTGAAGAGTCGTTTCACGCCGGTATAGTGACCGCCGTAACAGGAGTTATCATCGTTACCTTTTTATCCATTTTAGTGGTGCTGAATTCACCGGCGATCGCGGCGTTCCTTTCGCCTAATGATATAGTGGTCAATGAAAGCGTAAAATATATCTGCATCAGCCTGATTTTTGAGCCGGTCATGGCCTGGGGCGTTATCCTAGCCGGCAGCCTTAACGGCGCCGGAGACACAAAGAGCGTGATGAAGATTATCACGCTTAGCATATGGCTTGTGCGTATCCCGTTAAGCTATCTGCTGGGGATCCATTTCGGCCTCGGCGCTGTTAGCGTCTGGTGGTCCATGAACCTTTCAATCCTCGCTCAAACATTTTTTATTACCAGGCATTATTTTTCCAGGAAGTGGATCGCCCGCGCGGAAAGCCTGCTCACTTTACCTGATTCTAACCCGTAAATCCTATCCCCTCTTTTCTTCGGTAGCACCCCGGCTTATCGGAGTGCCGTGTGCCCCTCTTTTCTGAGGGGAAAATAATCAAAAAAAAGTGTTCACCGGCAATTTACAGATTCTATTCCTTCTGTATTATATTTATTAAGCGGAAGGAACAAAAGTTCAAGGCTAAGAAAGTATGTTTAAGGAGAAAGGACCGATGCAGTACGAGTTGGAAGCTTTAATATGGGGATTGAACTCCCTGATAAGTTTTCGCAAAGACAAACAGCTTTATTCTTTTTTTGCGGATAGGAAATCTCCTAAACCTAATCTTGAGGACCAGTATTCATTGTTCGGAGACTACACAGAAGCAAGCCAAGAGAACGAAGATGTTGAGTTAATGCAGCTTTAGTTTTTCATTGTCAAGCTCCGTCAATAGTGTTATAATTAATGACAAAATGAAGGAGCAGGTAAGTGCGGTTACTGATTGCCGAGAGCAAAGAAAGCTGTAAAAAGAGACCCGAGTCAGCAGAAGACTTGGGTTTTTGTTTATGAAAAGTATAATCAGGAAGATAAGCATTGTATTTTCAGGAGGGGCTTTCGGCGGGCTGGTGAACAGCCTGGCGGTATGGTCCTTTGGCGCCTTGGGGATCACAGCGATGCTGGGGGTGAGGCTTTCTCCCGCTTTCAATCAGTTTTGGCTTTATTCAAGGCTCACCTGGGGAGGGATATGGGGGATATTGTTCCTTTTGCCTTATCTGAAACACAACTGCGTGCTTAGAGGGATAGTTTTTAGTTTAGCTCCCACATTGGTCCAGCTTTTTATCGTTTTTCCGGTGCAGCTTAAAAAAGGCGTGATGGGGCTGGAACTGGGGGTTTTAACGCCGTTTTTCGTCATTCTGTACAATATGGTCTGGGGTATTTGCAGCGGTTTATGGATCGATGCCGCTAAAAAAGAAATAATATGAGAAAAAAACTGCGCTTGTTTTTTATTTCTATGCTTTTAAGCGGGTGCGCAGCCGCAGATATAGTGTCCCGTCCGCAAACGCCTAAGCTGCCGATGGGAATGACCGAGCAGGAGGTTTTTGAAAAGTTCGGCAAGCCCGACCAGAGGAATTCCGTAACAAGCGCTAACGGAAGGATATATGAGTCATTTGTTTATAAGAACGGGCAGTCTTTTACCAATATCTATTTTCTTGACGGTAAAGTTTATTACGTAACCACAACCCCGGCTGCCAGGGAAAAATAAAAATAAGACGAGAGAGGTAATTTATGAAAGTATTGCTTATCTCCGCAAGCCCTCATGAACAAAAGAGCAGGACTTTTTTACTGGCGCAAGGCATTGTAAAAGGGCTTGCTCAGGAAGCCATCGATACGGACACCATCCATCTTGCCGGCTGTCAGATCGCCTTCTGCAGGCATTGCGAGGCGTGCCATAAAAAAATGTTGAATTGTTCTATATCCGACGACGCGCATAACATCCTTAGGAAGATGCTTGAAGCTGACGGGATAATACTGGCTTCGCCTAATTATATAAACCAGGTGACCGGATCAATGAAGACTTTGTTTGACCGTTCAGCGCATTTTATCCACTGTAAGAGGCTGCTAGGGAAATTCGTAGCCGGAGTGGTTACTTCCGGGAGCGGCCAGGACGAACAAGTCTTGGATTATATCAGGTTTTACGGCCATACCTGCGGAGCGCAATATTCAGGAGGGATTTCCTGCAGGAACAGCGAAGTGGAAAGCAAGGAACAGGAGGCGGCTCTTTTGGGGCGCAAGCTCGCCGCGGATATTAAGTCAAAAAAGATATACCCCGAGCAAAATGAGATCATTGAAAAATCAAAACTGCATTTTGCCGCAGTTATGAAGCTAAGAAGGAATGATTGGCAGGAGGAGTATAAATACTGGCAGGATAAAGGCTGGCTATGATTTCCAAAAGAGAAGGCGATAAATATATGCGTTTAGCCGTTAAAGAGGCCAGAAAGAATATAATTTCCATGGAGGGCGGGCCATTCGGGGCCTGCGTGGTAAAGGGGAACAGTGTGGTGGCTGTCGCGCGCAACACCGTTTTAAAGAATGACGCTACCTGCCACGCTGAGATCAACGCGATAAGAATAGCTTCGAAAATAACCGGAAGCTTTGACCTGACAGGATGCGTTATTTATTCCACTACCGAGCCGTGTCCCATGTGCCTGAGCGCTATACACTGGGCAAGGATAAAAAAGGTGGTATATGGCACTACCATAAAAGACGCGGCTAAAATCGGTTTTAATGAGCTTGGTATTCCCGGACGGGTTTTAGCCAGGTTAGGTAAATCCAAAGTTATTATTTGCCAAAGCCGCCTGCTGGGTGAATGCAGAAAATTGTTCCACGATTGGGATGTCCTGCCCAACAAAAAATTATACTGAGATAAAAAATCATGTCAGATTGGTCGCCGCCTGTTCAGTGCCCGAGATGTTCGAGCGAAGATACCCGTTTTGTCGAGCCGCATTTTGAGATGTCGGTATATGAATGCCTGGCATGCGGACTGCGTTTTGAAATAGAAGAAGGAGAGTAAATTTGAAGTTAACCTCGGTGCAAAGAAATCCCAGGGTTGCACTTATTTTTTGGACGCCTGTCCTCATCTGGATGGGGTTTATTTTCCTGCTTTCTTCGATTCCCGGAAACAAACTGCCGGAAATCCCGGTCCCTAATGTCCATAAAATGGTCCATTTCGCGGAATATTCGATATTAGGAGCGCTTTTTATCAGGGCTTTCCTTAATACCAAGGGCGAAGTCAAGGCCGCTAAACTCGTCATAATCACGCTGGCTGTCATTTCTGTATTTGCTCTTTCAGACGAATGGCACCAAAAGTTTGTTACGGACAGATCAGCCGATATTTCCGACTCGCTTACCGACGTGGTTTACTCGGCCATCGGCATCTATTTTTATTTCAGAACAAAACGATTGTTTTCCGGCAGGGGACTTAAAAATGCTTAAAACCGGGTTAAACAGAAAAATCGCTTTAGCGTTCGTCTTGTCCTTGTTTTTTGTTTCAGCGGCGTATGCCGATTACAACGAAATGGACCTGGAGAGCGACTTGCTTGTAGGCAAATGGATATGCGTTAAGGCGCCCGCGGGTTCCCTTACTCCAATAAAATACCTGGATTTTTACAAAGATCTTTCGCTTGACGCGGAAGTGGGAAATTGTCTGGGCATCGATGGAGAATACATGCTTTATGCCGTAGACCAGATAGAAATAGGAAAATTCGCGGATGTCAAGGTTTCTAAAGACACGCCTGACGACGCGGAAACGTTTAAATTGGCAAAAGAGATGCTTTTGGACCTTAAGGGCGTATATACTTATAAGTTCTCGCCTTCCGGAAATGAACTTACCTTGATAGATAAACGCGGCATCAAGTATGAGTTTGTCAGGGAAGAGGAGCAGCCGTAATATCAAAGCGGGATCTAACCTAAAGAAAAAGTAAAAAATAGGAGGATGGATGTTCAGGGAAAAAATTAAAGTTTTAGACTGTACGATAAGGGACGGAGGACTGATAAATAACCATGATTTTGACCACAGGTTCGTCCGCGCGGTATACAAGGCGCTTTCCGACGCGGGAGTGGATTATATGGAAATAGGCTATAAGAACTCAAAAAAGCTTTTTTCCCCAAAAGAGTTCGGTAAATGGAAGTTTTGCGATGACGAAGACATAAAAAAGGTAATAGACGGCATTGAGCCGAGGACGAAGATTTCCGTCATGGTGGATGTGGACAGGGTGGATATCGAGGATGTCCCGGAGCGTAAGGACAGCCCTGTAGCCATGATCAGGGTCGCTTCTTACGTAAAGGATATCGACAAAGCGATATTCCTAGTGAACCATTTCGCGCAAAAAGGCTATGAGACCACGGTAAATATCATGGCTATATCCCGAGCTTTAGATAACGAATTAACCGAAGCTTTGCAGCAGCTGGAAGAAGAATGCCAGGCGCAGGTTATTTATATCGTGGACAGCTTTGGCGCGCTTTATCAGGAAACCACGGAATTCCTGATAAAGAAAGCGAAAAATATTCTAAAGACCAAAGAAGTAGGCATACATGCGCATAATAACCAGCAGCTCGCTTTTTCCAATACTATTGAAGCTATTATCCATGACGCCAATTATGTTGACGGCACTGTTTACGGGCTCGGAAGGGCGGCGGGTAATTGTCCTTTGGAGTTGATCCTGGGATTCTTAAAGAACCCGAAATTCGATATAAGGCCGATTTTGGACCTGATTTCCAAAGAGTTTATCCCTTTGCGGGAAAAGATCGAATGGGGTTATATCATTCCTTACGCCATTACCGGCATGCTGGACGAACATCCGAGGGCCGCTATCGCCCTGCGTAACAGCGCCAGGAAAGAAAACTACCGGGAATTTTACGAGAGCCTGGTTGCCGAAGGACAGGACTAAGATGGACCTGGAAAAATTCAAACAGCTGCCTTTAATGGGCATCCTGCGGGGCGCCTCCCGCGAGGTTATTGAGCCTTTAGTGGAAACGGTTGTCGCCAGCGGACTGACTACGCTGGAAATCACCATGAACACTGAAGGCGCAGCCGAATTGATAAAGAAAGCCGGGAAAAAAGCTGCGGGACGCCTCACGATCGGCGCCGGGACCGTGCTTAACATGGAGGACCTCAAGTCAAGTTTAGATGCCGGGGCGACCTTCATCGTTATGCCTGTGGTTATAAATGATGTCTGCGCACATTGCTTTAAAAATAAAATACCGTTTTTCCCCGGGGCTTTGTCGCCGCAGGAAATCTATACAGGATGGAGCCTGGGTGCTGCCATGGTCAAGGTATTTCCGGCGAAATGCTTCGGGCCGGAATATTTCAGGGAGATAAAAGGCCCTTTTAACGATATTAAATTATTGGCTTGCGGCGGGGTGACCCCGGAAAATTTGAAGGAATATTTTTCCTGCGGAGCTGAGGCGGTAACTTTTGGCGCCAGCGTATTCAGGAAGGAATGGCTTGCTTGCAAAGATTATAAAAGCATTGGTTTAGCTGTAAGCAGGTTTGTGGAGAAAGTAAAATCTATTAAGGATTAGGAGGAGGGGCTTAATAATGCTTTTTCTGCCTTTAACAGCGCTCATTTTAATCCTGTTTCTTCTCCTGCCGGTTTTGATCCTTGAACTTGCAGGTTCAGCCTTGGTGAAGCTGGGTATAACGCCCCATAAGGCGGCTTTGATCATTTACCTGTCTCTGTTGGGAAGTTTGGTTAATATCCCTTTGGTCGTCCGCTATGTCGACCCCCTGGATACGCTCAAATGCCCTATTAGTTTTATCGGAATGCCTGTGCTGGGGCAAGCGGGAAAACAAATTATCGCTATTAATGTGGGGGGAGCGATAATCCCTCTTCTTATCTGTTTATACCTTTTACCGAAAGCCCCGCTATTAAAAACAATTGCCGCCGTGGCGGTATCGAGCGTGCTGGCCTATAAGCTGGCCAGGCCCGTGGCTATGATTGGAATCGGGCTTCCCGTATTAATTCCTCCGTTAGTTTCCGCGCTTCTGGCCGTTATCCTTTCGCCCAAGAATCCCGTGCCGATCGCCTATATTTCCGGAGTGCTTGGCGTTCTGATCGGCGCCGACCTTATGAATTTAAGGTGCCTTAATTCTCCGGGGATCATGAGTATCGGAGGGGCAGGCGTATTCGACGGGATTTTTCTGGTCGGAGTAATTTCCGCGCTCTTAGGTTAAAGTTTATGAAAACAAAAATCCTTCTGTTTAATTTGCCTCCTTCAGGCGGCAGCCTTTTTCCCATATCTTTAGGCTATATCGCAGCAAGCCTCAAAAATAAGAATTTTGAGACCGCGATAGCCGAGATCGATACGATTACACCAGGGACCGGGCAATCCATCGCTGACTTTGTCCTCAAATTCAAACCCGCAATAGCCGGGTTTTCGGTTTACCAGGCAAATACGGGCCTTGCTGTTCAGCTTGCTAAACTCGTGAAAATGATAGATCCGCGGATACTCGTGGTCATAGGCGGGCCTCAAGCTACTTTTATGCCATCGGAGGCGCTGTTGCAGATGCCTTGCGTCGATGTGATCTCAAGAGGGGAAGGAGAGGTGGTTTTACCTGAGCTGGCGGGTTGTTTGAAAAACAAGAGGGATATTTCAGGCGTAAAAAATATCACTTTCAGGTCGGAATGTTCTATTGTCGATACACCCCGTAAGCCGTTCTCGCGTGACCTTGACAGTTTTGTTTCACCGTACAAATACCG
>JAQULD010000047.1 GCA_028719045.1 Candidatus Omnitrophota bacterium
ATTAACCCGGCGCACACGGACAACTCAAAGACCGCCGCCAAAGGAGAATTCAGCCTGAACATTATGACCGTTAAAATAACGCTGGTCAGCGCAAGCGCTATAGCGGCCCTTAAAAGCCTGGTCGCCATTACCGCCCACAAAGCCGCCAATACCATTGCTATAAGAAGAAACGCGTTTATGCCCATTTTATTTTCTCATAATTAACGTAATAAATTCTGCACCGGGAAAATGAAGTTGACCATCACCCAGGGAAAGAAAACCCCGGCCGCCACGGTAATAACCGCAAGCGCTATTTCAGAAAACACTATGCCGGCCCCGGCTTCGCTTGTATTTTCAAGGCCCGCCGCGAGCTTACCGAAGAAAACTTTTCTCTGCAAAGCCAGGAAATACGCCAGGGTCAGGACACTGGCAAGCACCGCGATTACCGCGTAAATATACTGGCCCGCTGCCCAGAGCGCTACCACTATAAGCAGCTTGCTCCAGAACCCGGAAAGCGGCGGAATGCCGGCAACCGAAAGAAAACCCACCACCGAAGTAAACCCGGTGACCGGCATCTTTATTGACAAGCCTCCCATCCTGTTCATCTCCGTAGAATTTAATTGTGATTCCACTGCCGCGGAATTTGTAAAAAGAAGCGACTTAAGAACGGTGTGGTTAAACAGGTGGAATGCCGCCGCCGCGATGCCAAGGGCGCTGCCGCAGCCCGCGCTTAAAACTATATAACCGATCTGGCTTATGCTGGAATAGGCAAGCATCCTTTTAAAATCCGTCTGGCGGAGTGAAAGAAGCGCTCCCAAAACAATCGAAACAGCCCCGACAAACATAACGATGGCTTTAGTATTGGCGCTGTAATCAAATACAAAAACCAGTATCCTTATCAAAGTATAAATTCCGGAAGCCTTGGTCACTATACCGGCCAAAAGCACCGAGACCCCGGCGGGTGCCGCGGAATAAGCGTCAGCGAGCCAGCCGTGAAAAGGCACAAGGCCGCCTTTTATGAATAATCCGCAGACAAATAAAATAACGGATAAAACCACCAGGAAATGCGGATTAGCGTTATGCAGGGAGGCTTTTATAACCAAGAAAGAAGTGCTGCCGTACAGGATCAAAATCAAGGCTATTGACGAAAGCATTAGCACGGTCGCTACCGCCGAAAGCATTATATATTTGAACGCGCCTTCCAGGGCGAATTTATCGTTGTTAAGCGCGATCAGGATAAATGAGCAGACTGAAGTGATCTCGAGAAAGACGTACAGGGTGAAAATGTCGCTTGCCAATACTATCCCGTTCATCCCGACTAAAGACAAAAGCAGGAGATTGATAAAATTAAAAACCGACTTTTTATCTTTAATGGTGTTATATCCGACAATAAGGGCGAAAAAAGCGGCAAGGCCTATGGTCAAGAACATGATCAAACTTAAAGGATCGGAAGAAAGATTGAAATTAAAAAACGGCAGGGCCGCGGGAGAATTATTATTCCATAAGAAAGCGGGGCGCAGAACCGCCACCAGCACCTGGGAAAAACAGACCAACAGGCTTAGCCAGAAGCTTACCTTATATGCCTGGCCCTTAGCCGGCAAGTTGAACATTACCACGAATAATAAAGGTATTAGAATAAATAGAAAAAGCATATATTGTCCTATCCCGACCTTATCGCGAAGAAGATCATAAAAATAAGCCCGGCCAGCGACCAGGCTATATAACGGGAATAACTGCCGTTATGCAGTTTTCTTACGCTATCAGAAGATGTATAAGCAAGATGGACAAGGAACTCGTTATAGACCCAGTCTATCCCCCTGTCAATCCGCCAGCCGATATTTGAAACCACAACCGTTAATTTAAGGCCGATATCAAAAGGATCAAAATACCTTTTTTCCGCCTTCGCGTAAATACCGGACAACACAGGCGCGTAATGTATATGGTCCAGGGCGCGGAATCCCGAGCCGTTTATCTTTAGGCCCAATAAATGATTTAGAAACGCTATAGCCAATACCACCAACGTCACAAGCACTAATAATATATTCGCGGGCAAACCCGCAAAGCTGTGGCCATCGAGGATTGCCTCGGGAAGTATCGGTTGTATTAATTTATTTATAGGCAGGGCATTATATACCCCGAAAAGCACACAAAAGCCGGCGATCACGATCATCGGAACCAGCATAGGCCAGGACGATTCCTTGACGAACTTATTTTCCCCGCTGGATTTGCCGAGAAATGCCGCGTGGCCGAGTTTTAAGAAAGAAGCGGCGGTAAAGAAAGAACCCAGCACCGCGACGAAATAAAATATCCATCCCCTTTCCAGGGCCCCGTCATAGATCAATTCCTTGGAAAAAAATCCGTTAAAAGGAGGCACGCCTGATATGGAGGCCGCGGCAATGATGAAGCAGCCGAAAGTGATTGGCATTTTAATGCCAAGGCCGCCTAATTTTTCGAGGTCCGTGGTCCCGCATTGCTTCTCTACCGAACCAGAAGTAAGGAACAGGCAGCTTTTGTACATGGAATGGTTTATCATGTGGAAAAGCCCCCCGACAATGCCGGCAGGTACCGCCGTGCCGATGCCAAGTATCATATAGCCGACCTGGCTGATAGCGTGGTAGGATAATAATCTTTTATAGTCCTTCTGCACAAGGGCCATCATAACCGCTAAAATTATTGTTATCCCCCCTGCCACCATCATCAAAATGCTTAACCAGGAATTTGTGCTCAACTTAAACATATCCAGTGATATGCGGGCAAGAAGGTATATGCCGAGAAGTTTTTCAAGCGCCGCGGGTAATACAGCCATAAAGGGCAGCGGCGCGTCCACTGCCGCGTCCGGGATCCAGGAATGAAACGGCATAGCGCCGGCTTTAGCCGCGGCGCCGATCATCAAAAATATGAAAGCGGTTCCGGTCAGTAAATTTATGGGCAGATGTATCCTGGAAATCGTAAGCGTTCCTGCCGCGCAAGCCGTAAGAATGGTGCCGAACATCAGGCAAAGGTCGGTAATGCCTAATATGATGAATGCCTTTACCGCGGTATGATACGCCTCTTTGTGTCCCACCGCTATCATCCCCAATAAAGGTATAAGCATCGCCTCCCAGAACAGCAAAAGGATGATCAGGTTATCGGCAAGCACCGCGCCATTTACCATCGCAAGCGAAAGCAGGAGAAAACCGTAAAAACGGTTAGCGTAGTCTTTTCCAGCCAGGAACGCGCTGCAATAAAGCGAGATAAGGATCCCGAAAGCTGCCGACGCCAGCATTATAAAGGCGCTGAAATGATATACCCTTAGCGCGAATTCAAGGCCGAAATTGCCCCAGGGCACGGAAAACGAAATCTCGGCTTTAAACAGCCTGGCGGCGATCAATAAATTAAGGAACGTGGCGATAAAAGCCACCGCCGCCCCCACAGAACGCCATTTTTTAGGCATTATCAAAGCCAGGAGCCCTGAGATCAACGGAATAAATATAGGTAAGAGTATTATGTTCATTGTCACCTTAACATGCCAAGCATCATTTGATCCACTGCGGATTTAGCCAGTATTGAAGGAAAACTTATAAAGATGCCGCCGGCCAAAGAAAGAAAAGCCAAAAGCGCTACCGAAAACACCATACCCCGTGATTTTTCTTTAGCCACAAAAGCCGCGGGGTCTCCCAGGAAAACCAGGGTAAAAGCCCTTAATAAGTAAAGTACGGTCAGGAAAGCGCCGATGAGAAAAGTGAAACCGATAAGTATATGCCCCTGGCGAACCGGGCCCATGATTATCAGATATTTGCTGAAAAAACCTCCAAAAGGAGGTATGCCCATTACAGAAAAAGCGCAAAGAAGGAATGATATCGCGGTCACCGGCATTGTCTTTATCAGTCCGCCTAATTTAGTAATATCCTTTGTCTTGGTATTCTGCTCAACTATGCCCGCACAGAGGAATAACCCCGCTTTGGCAATGCCGTGCATCAGTATGTAAAGTAACCCGGCAAAAATGCCTATTTCATTATTCGTCGCCAGCCCCAGGAAAATAAAGCCTATCTGGCTTACGGTAGAATAGGCTATCAGCCTTTTTAAGTCATTTTCTTTAAACGCCGCCAGGGCGGAAACTATAGCGCTTATCGCGGCGATCACCGGCAGGACCACATACCAGAATGCCTCGAGGTTAAAAGTAGCGATGAACAGGCGCGCGAAAACATATACGCCGATCTTGACCAGCACCGCGGCATGCAGAAGCGCCGTTACCGGAGAAGGAGCGACACCCGCGTCAGGAAGCCAGGTATGGAAAGGAAGTGTCGCGGATTTCGAAAGTATCCCCACCAGGATCAATATCAGCACCCAGTTCGATACATAGCTGTGGCCCAACTTTTCTTTTATAACCGGCAGGTCAAAAGAACCGGTCTGCTGGTAAAGCGCGATAAACCCTATTAACATGACCAGGGCGCCGAAAACGGTAACTAAAAGCGCCTTGTCGGCCTTAAGGACATGCTGTTTCTCGCGGAAAAACCCTATCAGTCTCCAGCAGGCTACCGCGGTGATCTCCCAGAACAAATACAGGAATATAAGATTGGCGGAAAATACCAATCCCATCATCGCGCCTAAAAAAAGAGTGACTATAAAATAATATTCGTCCTGGTGTTCATAGTGGTTTATATATCCGAAAGAATAGAAAATAATGACAGCGCCGATAAAAGAGGACACCAGGGCCATGAATACCGCCAGGCTATCGGCCACAAAAATGAGGTTTATCCCGAAGCAAAGCGTCTTGCTGAAAGTTACCGCCTGGCCTGATAAGGCTAACGGGATCAATTTAAGGGAGCATAAAAACGAGGTAAGCACGAAAACCAGTGCCAACAAGTTTCTCAGCCGGGGTGAAAACTTTCCCGCCAACGGCAGGAAAAACGCCCCAAGCGAAGGCACGAAAATAGCAGCTAATAATATGAGTTTGTAGTCCATAAAATAAAAAATCTTCTAGTATAACTAGAAGATTGCTTTCCTTCTTCTATATACCGCCTCTAACCTCTAAAAAAGTATACTGTTTTTTCTTATTTTGTCAAGTTTTTCTTAATCTTCCGGCCGCTTTTAACTTTTATTCTTGATTTCTTTCGCCAGGATGATAGCTTCCGCCATTTCACGCATGGATTTACGGGTATCCATGCTTTGTTTCTGGATCAGCCTGTAGGCTTCGGAAGGAAGGATATTGGCTTCCTGAGAAAGGATATCTTTTGCCCTTTCCACGAGCTTTCTGGTCTCCAGGGCCTCTTCCGCGCTGCGCGCCCTCAAATTGAGCTCGGCATTTTCAATGGCCACCGCCGCCTGGTTGGCAAGAGCGGTCAGGATATCCATTTCATGCTTGGTGAACTTGTGTTTTCTCGAGGTATAACAGTTAAGGACCCCGATAACCTTGCCCTTTACCGCAAGAGGCACGCTCGCCAGGGAGAAAAGCCCTTCTTTTTTAGCGATACCCCTGTTTAAATAACGGTCCTCTTGCCTTACATCCAGCACATATATGGGTTTATTCTCTTTTGCGACTATGCCGGCGATCCCTTCCCCCAGCTTGATATTCGGCTTTTTGTTGTAAGCCTCTGAAATAGACTGCGTCGCTTTGACCATCAGTTCTTTTTTATCCGGGTCAAGAAGCATAAGCGAAGAAATTTTCGAGTTCATGATCTCCGCGGTGACATTGACGATAAGGCGAAGCAGCTCATCAAGATACATCCCGGAAGTAATAAGGTTGGCTACCTTGGCAAGGGCCTCGATCTGTTTGACATAAAGCTTGTAATGCTGTTCTTTTTGGTTGGTTTTCTTAATCATTCTTCTTTCTTATTTTTTAAGGAATCTCTCTATCCTCTTCAAAGCTTCCTTCAGGTTATCCATGCTTGAAGCGTAAGAGATCCTGATATATCCTTCTCCGTTTTTTCCAAAAGCGGTCCCCGGTACTACCGCGACTTTTTCCTGCTTCAACAGCTTCTGACAGAAACTGATCGAATCCAGGCCGGTGTCCCTGATCGAAGCAAAGAAATAGAAAGCGCCTTGAGGTTTCGTGCATTTAAGCCCCAGCCGGTTCAACTCTTCGAAGACATATTCCCTTCTCCTATTGTATTCCCGCTTCATTTCTTCGACCGACCTTTTCCCGCTTACCAGCGCTTCACAGGCAGCCATTTGGCTCGTTATGGAAACGCACATAATGGTATACTGGTGCACTTTAGTCATCGCGGCGATGATCTCTTTCGGGCCGCAGGCAAAACCCACCCTCCAGCCGGTCATGGCAAAGCTCTTCGAAAAACCGTCCAGGTAAACAGTATTGTTAAAAGCCCCGGGCAAGCCCGCGAAACAGGTGTGCTCGAAATCATAAGTCAGGTCGCCATAGACCTCATCCGACTCGCAGATTACTTTATGCTTCAGCAAAACCCGGTTAATCTCGCTTAATTCCTTCCTGGTATAAGACACTCCTGTAGGGTTAGTGGGATAATTAAACATTAAAGCCTTGGTTTTATTATCGATGTGTTTTTCCAGGACCGCGGGGGTAAGTTTAAATCCGTATTTCGCGGTATCTATATATACCGGTACCCCTCCGGCCAATTCCGTTACCGGGCCGTAAGAAACGTAACTCGGCTGGGGGATGATGATTTTATCACCGGGATTGATGATCGAGCGAAAACACAGATCCAGCCCTTCGCTGACACCCACAGTGACCAGGATCTCATCTTCGGGAGAATATTCCAGCCCGCATTTGTGCTTCAAGTGGCGGGCGATACTGAGCCTTAATTTATATAATCCTTTATTCGAAGTATAGGAAGTAAACCCCTGCTCGAGAGAATAGATCCCCGCCTCCCTTACCGGCCAGGGGGTGACAAAATCCGGTTCTCCCACCCCGAGGGAAATCACGTCCTTCATTCCAAGCACCAGGTCAAAGAAAGCGCGGATGCCGGAAGGCTGCATATCTTCCACTGTTTTTGAAATAATGTTTTTCATTTTAAGCCTTAATACGAAATAGTGATCCTTTTATTTTCTTCTTTGTGTTTTAAAATAACCCCGTTTTCTTTGTATTTTCTCAATAAGAAATGGGTGACGGTGCCGCGCACATTTTCCATGCAGGAGAGTTTCTCCGCGACAAACCTGGAAACCGTATGCAGGTCTTTGCCTTCGATAACTACCAGCAGGTCATAGGTGCCCGAAATAAGATAACAGCTTGCTACCTCCGGAAAGGAATAGATCCTCTCGGCGATCTTGTCAAAGCCGACATCTTTCTGGGGAACGATATTGACTTCGATCAAGGCCCTTACTTCTGAATTAGCGTCCCTGACCAGTTCTTTATTGATCACGGCCTTGTATCCCAATATAACGCCCTCTTTTTCATATTTGGTTACGGCCTTCTTTATTTCTCCGGGTTTTTTCTTAAGCATCTTGCCGATCTCTTCGGGAGAGACCCGCGCGTCTTTCTCCAATATTTCAAGTATCTCATCCATTCTAAAATCCTCCTTGTCTACCAAGACAACACCGGCGCCATGACCACATAAGCGCCGGGTGCTTATACAGCCGGGAATTACCTGGTATATTATTATAAAATATTAACACAATGGGATGGCAGGGTCAAGGATATCTTGGGCGGGGCTTACTGAAGAGTTTCCGGCCGGTGCTTGACTACTTTCGCCTCTACCATATAAACCACGTCCTCGGCAATATTTGTGGTATGGTCGCAAATACGCTCAAGATGGCGGGCGATCAGCAATAATGGCACCGCGCGGTCCGCGGTCTTGGGGTCGCGCGCCAGATACTCGTTGATCAACTCGTCCTGAACCAGGTTTCGCAGTTTATCGGCTTCGGAATCCGATAAAACCACTTTCCTGGCCAAAACGGCATCCTTGTTTATAAAAGCGTCGATGGCCTCTTTTACCATGTTCTGCGCGATAGTGGACAATTTAGGTATATCTATCAGGGGCTTAAGCAAAGGCTTGTCTACCAGTTCCAGGACCCTTTGAGAGATATCCACGGCAAGATCGGCGATACGCTCAAGCTCCGCGTTTACTTTCATGCCGGTAGTAATAAACCTTAAATCGCTTGCCAGAGGCTGGTAACGCGCGATCAAATCTATGCATTTTTCATCGATCACCAGCTCCAATTCATCAGTCTTATCGTCGGTATTTATTACTTCCTGGGCCATAGCCTTATCACGGTTTTTTAATGATTCAATGGACTTATAGATCGCTTCCTGAGCCATGACCCCCATTTTTAAAATATCTTTATGCAGTTCTTTTAGTTCTTCATCCAAATGCCTCTCCATGGGCCCTCCTTTAACCGTACCTTCCTGTAATATAATCCTCGGTCCGCTTATCCTTAGGGTCGGTAAAGATATCTTCCGTCTTTGCGAACTCTATCAACTCCCCCAAAAGCATAAAACCCGCGTCATCCGAGATACGCGCAGCCTGCTGCATATTATGGGTAACTATTATTATAGTATAATTATTCTTCAGTTCACGCATTAATTCTTCCACTTTGGCGGTCGCCTGCGGATCCAGCGCCGAGCAGGGTTCATCCATAAGCACGATGTCCGGTTCCACCGCGATCGTGCGCGCGATACAAAGCCGCTGCTTCTGTTCCAGGGAAAGGTCCAGCGCGTTCTTACGTAATTTATCCTTAAGCTCATCCCAGAGCAAAACCGATTCCAGGCTTTTCTGCACGATTGCGTCAAAATCTTTTTTTTCGGCCAGATGATGCACCCTCAATCCAAAAACCACATTTTCATATACCGAAAGCGGGAAAGGGTTTGGCCTCTGGAAAACCATTCCCACTTTCTTACGCAACTTTACCAGTTCGCTGGAGTCGTCTTTTAAAATATCCGTATTGTCTATAAGCACCCGGCCTTCGATACGCACGCCTTCAATTAAATCGTTCATTCTGTTAAATACCCTTAAAAGCGTGGATTTTCCGCAGCCTGAAGGGCCGATGATCGCGGTGATTTTACGCTCTTGAACGGCCATATTGATAAGTTTTAAGGCATGGAAATCTCCATACCAGAGATTCAATTCTTTCGTAATGATTTTAGACATTATCCGAATTTTCCTCTAATATAATCATCCGTGCGTTTATCTGCGGGCGCGGTAAAGATTTTATCGGTGGAATCTATTTCGATAAGCTCACCCGAGAGAAAAAAAGCGGTCCTGCCGCTTACCCGCGCTGCCTGCTTGGTGTTATTGGTCACCAAAACCAGCGTATGCGTCTCTTTTAATTTAAGCATCGATTCTTCCACTCTGGCGGTTGAAATGGGGTCAAGACCTGAGCAAGGCTCATCGAAGAGGATCACTTCCGGGTTTACCGCCAGCGTACGCGAGATACATAAACGCTGCTGCTGTCCTCCGGAAAGTTTTGTCGCCGACTCATCGAGCCTGTCTTTGACTTCTTCCCACAAAAATGATTCCCGAAGCGAATCTTCCACGATCCTGTCGAGGCTTTGCCTGTCCCGGATGTTGTGCATGCGCGGGCCGTAAGCTAAATTATCGTAAATAGAAAGCGGCAGCACCTGCGGAAGCGCGAAAATCATTCCAACTCTTTTTCTTAATACCTCCGGGGCAATAGACTGAATGTTCTTTTCATCCAGGAGCACCTCGCCGCTGGCCTTTAAATTAAGCTCCAGATCGTTTAACCTGTTAAGCTGCCTCAAAAATGAGGTTTTTCCGCTGTTTGCCGGGCCGATAACCCCCAGGATCTCATTTTTTAGCACCGAGATATTAAGCCTCTTAAGCGCATGGACTTTGCCAAAGGAAATACTAAGCTCTTTGATAATGAATTTGCTTTGAGAGGGGCTTACCATTTTTTCTTTTTCCTGAATTTTGCGCGAAGGATCACGGCAAATATGTTCATGCCGAAAACTATCCCTATAAGGACCAGGGCCGTGCCGTAACGGAAATTCTGGGGTATATTAGGTATCTGGGTGGAGATAATATACAAATGATACGGAAGCGCCATGGCCTGATCGAACATCGAATGCGGCAGGTTAGGCAGATAAAAAGCCGCTACCGTGAATAAAATCGGCGCGGTTTCGCCGGCAGCCCTGGCCAGGCTTAAGATAGCGCCCGTCAAAATGCCCGGAACGGCAAACGGCAGGACCGAATACCTTATGGTCTGCCATTTACTCGCCCCCAATGACAAGCTAACTTCCCTGAAAGAATAAGGGACGCTTGCCAATGCCTCGGTTGACGCGGTGATGATCACCGGTAAATTCATTATCGCCAAAGTCAAAGCTCCTGAAAGGATCGATACTCCGAATTTCAGGAAAGTGACGAATAACGCCAGGCCGAATAACCCATACACCACGGAAGAAACTCCCGCTAAATTAACTATGGCCAGGCGGATAAGCCTGGTCAAAAGGTTATCTTTCGCATATTCATTCAGATATATAGCGGCAAACAAGCCTACGGGCAAAGAAAATACTATGGAAAGAGAAACAAGATAAACCGTACCCATGATAGCGGGAAAAATCCCCCCCGCCTTCATTCCTTCGCGGGGCATAGCGGAAAGGAACTGCCAGTTTATAGCGCTCCACCCGTTCTTAACCACTATAAATAAGACGAATAAAACAGGCAGCACGACAACAACAGTGCATAAAAACAAGACGCTAAAAGCTATTTTTTGTTTGGTCGTGGTCCTCATTACGGATATTCCCTATTTTCTGTTCCTGTGAAGAAAAAAGTCAGCGGTAATATTGATAATAAAACTCATTGTGAACAAAACGATACCTATCGCGAATAACGAATAATAATGCAGGCTCCCGTGCACGGTTTCTCCCATTTCCGCGGCAATGGTGGCGGTGAGGGTGCGCACAGGCTGCAGGAAGGTATGCGGGATAACGGCGGCGTTTCCGGTGATCATCATCACTGCCATGGTCTCCCCGATCACCCTTCCTATGCCAAGCATTGACGCGGCAATTATACCGGGAAGCGCGGCATATATCACTACCCTGTACATTGCCTGCCAACGGGTAGCTCCCAGGGCAAGCGCCCCCTCTTTATAAGATTTGGGCACGGCATTTATGGCGTCTTCCGAAATGCTGATGATAGTAGGCATCGCCATAAGGCCAAGCATTATAGAGCCTGAAAGCGCGGTTAAGCCGGTGGGCAGGCCGAATATTTTCTTGATCCAGGGAACAAGCGTCACCATACCGATGAAACCTAAAACAACCGAAGGGATAGCCGCGAGCATTTCCACGCCGGCTTTTAGGACATCTTTTATTTTAACCGGAGCTACTTCTGAGATATAAAAAGCGGCCGCAATACTCAAAGGAACCGATATTATTACCGCTCCCGCGGTAACCAAAAGAGAGCCTAAGATCAACGGCAATATGCCAAATTGCGGCGGGTCGGAAATAGGATACCAGTATTTGCCTCCCAGGAAATCATTCAAAGGCACTCCCTTAAAAAAAGATATCCCTTCTTTTAAGAGAAAGCCGAATATCAGGATGACAAATACGATTGAAGCGATGCCGCTTAAGAAAATAAGCTTCTCAATGATGAATTCTTTTATTACGCGTAAACTCATTTTACGGGCACAAAGTCGATTTTTTTGACGATATCCTGGCCTTCGGGGGATAATACGAAATCGATGAACCCTTTAACGGTCCCCTCAGGTTTTCCCTTTGTATACATTAATAAAGGGCGGGAAATCGGATATTTTCCGCTCTTCACATTTTCCAGGGTCGGCTGCACATATTCCGCGTCTTTATTTTTTGCCACGGCAATAGCCTTTTCTTTGGCGGAAATATAA
>JAQULD010000048.1 GCA_028719045.1 Candidatus Omnitrophota bacterium
CCGGACATGGACGAAAAAGTTGTAGAGATCATTCAGGAAGCGTTTGATAACCGCGCCAAGATGGTTGAAATCGCCTACGGCAAGGCCAGCGACAGCATTAAGAAGCGCATCCTCAATATCCTGAACAGGAAAGAGATCCGTAAGCTTTATTCGCGCCTGGAGAAAACGGATAAAGGCTGGGGCAGGATCTACGTGTATTTTCGCTGGGAAGATTAGCTATGATCAATTTAATCGATTACGGGTTCCAAAATTCGATGCTCTTCAGGCATATGCCGATTTTTGACGAGATCTCTTATGTCGGCCATGATGAGGACAAAGTCCGTCAATATAAAGCGGTCCGCGAAGACCAGGACTGCAATTTCCTGGCGTTAAATTTTATCCGTGATGATGAAAAGATCCTTTGGGACGCGGTTGAGGATTTTGTGAAGCGCAGCACGATCAGCGCCACATCCTGCGTGCGCGGCACTTATATTTTTGACCTGCTGGCTATAGATATACATAAGGAGATCAAAACATTCAAGCATTCCGAGCTTACCACTTGCATTATCAATGAAGCCAGGGGATTGGCTCCCGGGAAGCGCGCGATGATCAAGTATTCTTCCGTTTACGCGCTTATCCATAAGAAAAGCGATGAGGATTGGGGTAAGATCACTTTCAAAACGGCGGTGGATGTGTTTAAAGACAAACCGGATTATCTGGACGTCCTGATAAAGCAGCTTTTGAAGGATTATACATTTTCGCGGGTGCCGGTCATCCTTTTATTGAACGATCTCAGCCAGAATCCCATATTCGACCAGCAAAATAAAACGCAGCAGGCGCGGATAAAGAAAGTCATTGCCGATCTTATTCCCAACTCGATAGAATTTATACCGGAAGTATACATTCAAGACAAAAATGGGGCGAGAGAGCTTCTTTCCGGGTCTAAACTGTAGGATATATGGATAGCGAAGCAGAGAGGGAGCTTGGGGAACAGCCGATCGCCGCGATCATGGCGGAACGCGGGTTGAAAGCGTCTGACCTGGTCAGCAATTCAACAGAGCAGCTGACCTTCAAGATGGTCGGCAAGGCGGTAAAGGGCAGGCGCTTGACGCCGAAGGCCCAGGGCAAGGTTCTGCGCGCGTTAAATAAAGCCGCGGGCAGGGAGTATTCGCTAAAAGAACTCTTCAACTATAGTTCCCGATAATATCACTTGACAAGCGGGATAATAGTGGTATACTTATGAACAGTAAAAGTTTAGAAGTCTTAGCCGTAAGGACAGGATAACTGATCTTACGGTCTTTTTGTTATGTCATTGTTTGTGCTGTTAGTGATCCAACGATTTCTAGCACGTCAAGACGACACGGATTTCTAGCAGTTTACTAAAATCTCAAAAGAAGGAGGTAACAAGCAATGGCAAAAGGAACAGTAAAGTGGTTCAGTGATCAAAAAGGTTACGGATTTGTCACTCCGGAAAACGGTAAAGATGTCTTCGTACATCATTCCTCAATTAAGGGAGAAGGTTACAAGTCTTTAGCGGAAGGCCAGGCGGTCGAGTTCGACATCGAACAGGGGCCTAAAGGCGAGCAGGCTACTAACGTGGTCAAGCTTTAATCTTGAAATCGACAGGGCCCGTATCTTTTCAGATCCGGGCCCTTCTTAAATAGGATGTTTCACTATATGGGAGGGGCCAGGATAAAAGGAGGATATGTTGGCAAGAGATAACTATTCCTACAAGAAGTTTCAAAGAGAATTAGCGAAGAAAAAAAAGAACGAAGAAAAGAAATTAAGGCAGCTGGAGAAGAAGAATTTAAAAGCCCAGGCGGAATCAGGGCAGGCTGTGACTGAAAGCGGTACTAACCAGAATTTGAACTAAAAAGGAGGAAACATGGCGTACGGTGGAGGCGGATTCGGCGGGGCACCGCGTGAGATGCATAAAGCGGTTTGTTCAGAATGTAAAAAAGAGTGTGAAGTCCCTTTTAAACCCAGAGAAGATCGTCCTATTTACTGCAGGGATTGCTATTCTAAGCGCAAGAACGAAGGCAGGTAAAAAGGGGGAACACCATGAATAGCTGCAGAAGATGTGGAAGTAAATTTCAGCATAATTATCTGGTGACTTTCTTCAAAAAGACCCAGGATAGGCTGGAAAGAGTAATAGTATGTTTAAAATGTAATGACATTTTGAAGAAGGAACAAGGAAAAGCATAGCTAACAAAGAGCAGGATTGTTTTCTAAAGGCGCCGATGTATGTCGGCGCCTTTTTTGTTGAGGTATGAGGCTTGAGGCTGTATAATCAGTTATGCTTGTATCTTCGTTAAATCAAAAAACTATAGCCAAAAAACTTTCCGCGCACGTTAAAAAGCTGCGGCTGTGCCGGTTGTGCCCGGGGATGTATCCGCCGGTCGTCAGCGGCGGCGCGGTGGTGAGCAAAATCATTTTGGTGGGCCAGGCTCCGGGGGATAAGGAGCCTAAGCTGGGCAGGCCGTTTGCCTGGACCGCGGGAAAGACTCTTTTCCGCTGGTTCAGCGAGGCCGCGGGAATAAGCGAAGAACAATTCCGTTCCTCCATATATATGGCCGCGGTGTGCCGGTGTTTTCCCGGGAAAAATCCCGCAGGCGGGGACCGCGTTCCCTCTCCTGAGGAGGCGTCTAACTGCAGCGCCTGGCTTAAACGCGAATTGGATATCCTTAGCCCGGAATTGGTTATTCCTGTGGGAAAGTTCGCTATAGAACAATTCATTCCTTTGCAAAAGCTTGACCGGATCATCGGGCAGAAGTTCAAGGTAACGCGCGACGGGCGGAGTTTTGACCTCATCCCGTTGCCGCATCCTTCGGGCGCCTCACCCTGGCATCGTAAAGAGCCGGGCAAGACTTTGCTTAAGAAAGCCTTGAAACATATTGTTAACCACCCTGCCTTTATTTTTGAGCCAAGGAATAAATGACTAAAAGAATTACCATCATTTTGATATCCGGATTGATTATTTTCCATTTCGTTAATAACTACATATGGCTGTCTTCCACCTCTTACGTAACAGGACGGGTGGACGTGATCCATCATCTGAACAGGGAATTGTCTCTGTATAAACAAATGAAGTCCATATGCTTTGAGGATAAAACAACACCGTTATTCCAGAAAGCCGGGAATTTAACCAATATTGAGCTGGAGGGAAACAGCTGGCCGCCTTTCGTTGTTTATTTATCCGCCATAGCTAATATTATCTTCGGTTTTTCCTGGATGAAGGTGAGGATGTTCCAGTTTTTATATTTTATAGTACTGATAATTGCTGTTTATCTGATAGGGAAAAGATTGCGCGGAAAACAGGCGGGGGTATTAGCGGCTTTTATGGTGTCAATGTACCCGGGTATCTGCGGATTGTCCAGGATGTACGAATTGGATTTTCCGTTAACCGCGTTTGTAAGCTTAACTATTTATTTTCTATTAGCCTCCGATAATTTTAAGAACAAGCGGATGTCTGTATTCTTCGGGGTTTGCTTGGGCATCAGCATGTTGATAAAGCTGCAGGCGCTATTCTTTATCTTTGGGCCGCTCTCGTACGTATGTTACCGCGCGTTCTTCAAAGAAAATCAGAATATTAAACTTTTTTTGATTTCTATGGCCCTGGCCTTGTCCATATCCGCTCTTTGGTGGGCAAACAAAATAAAAGCGCTGCTGGTGAATTTTCGGGAGACCCTGACGGTATTTTATCTGCCTCATCCGTCTTCACAGCCTTCGTCTTTAAATAATTTATGGGACGCGGTATATGCCGCGTTTAATGGCGTTCCTTACAGGCCTTTTACCTTTGAGTATTTCTTTTTTTATGTTTCTCACTCAATAACGCAGGTATCTGTTTTATTTTCATTGGTTTTCTGCGCCGTTTTGTTCTTCTTCTCAAAATCTAAAAACTTGAAAGATAAGGGGCTGCTGTTAGCGTGGATAGCCGTCCCGTATGTCATTTTTACGGTCATTTCTGTTAAATGGGCGCGTTATTATTTCCCGAGTTTACCGGCTGTCGCTTTAATTTCGGCGTTGGGGATAGGGGAGCTAAGGTCAAAGACGGTAAAAACAATCGTTGTCACTATGATCATTTGCCTGGGCTTGGCGCAGAACCTGGTTTTATCGTATCGTATCACGAAGTATCCGGTCGTCGCCGCCGCTCCGGGTGACGAAGACTGGTGCGCTTATCCGCAGACGGATAATTTCATGGAAACGGGAGAAAGCCTGGCGCTTGAAATAAGAAAGCGCGCGCCAATAAGCCAAACGCGAAATATCGAAATATTCGGCCAATGGGAAAATCAACTGCGCTATGTTCTAACGATGAAATTATCCGGGGTTAACGTGTATTCGGCAAACAATATGAGGGAATTTATCGATCTGAATGATCTCCGTTTTATAATTACCGTAGCCAGTAATCCCGCTCCCTCCGGAGGAAACCTGAAATATGTTTTAAGCGGTGTTTCTATAGACAGGATGAGGGCTAAATCTTTGGAAAACCTGGATGGCGAAGAGAACAGGCATTTAAATTCATTTATGCCGGTAAAAGAATTGACACTGATACCTTTTGGGCAAAAAGTCGTATTATGGGAAAGGCGCCTTAACTAACATGCCGAAATATTCTGATAAAGAAATAGCGGATTGCATCTCGCTGCTTGATGGCCTGGTCAAGGATAATGACCGGCTTCTGGATTTATCCGAGGAACAAAGGATAGCGCTTATGACCGCGGCGGGAAAACTCTCGCGCCCTGACCGCGATGAAATCAGGAAACGCAGGAAAGATATCAAAAAAATGAAGCGCCAGGCGGTGGTTAAACACGAGCGGCGCGCCCGCGCGGCAACAGGTATCCGCAGCGCGCGTGAGGCCGCCGTTTTTACCGCGCCGTTACGGATTTCTAACGCGGAAGGCGGCCTGAAACAAGAGGGGCTTGAATTAAAATCACCCCGCAATTGTTATATCTGTAAAGCGGAGTACAAGCGGCTGCATTTTTTCTACGATTCTTTGTGCCCTCGCTGCGCTGACCTTAATTATCAAAAACGTTTTCAGACCGCGCCGCTCGGAGGGCAAACCGCTTTGATCACCGGATCGCGTTTAAAGATCGGCTACCATGCGACGCTTATGATGCTGCGCGCCGGGGCAAGCGTTATCGCTACCACAAGGTTCCCGGTGGATTCAGCGCTCCGCTTTTCCAAAGAGCAGGACTTTTCTCAATGGGGCAAACGGCTGCATATATACGGGTTAGACCTGCGCCATACCCCAAGCGTGGAACTATTCTGCAAATATATCGAACAAAAATATGACCGGTTGGATATACTGATCAATAACGCGGCCCAGACTGTGCGCCGGCCGCCAGGGTTTTACGCGCATTTGATCCCTAATGAGATAAAAAAAGCTCAAGATCTCCCCCAAGCCGTTCAAGCTCTTCTCCATGACTATGAATTGTGTAAGGGAAAGCTCAAACCTCAATCTCTCCCTAAACCAGCGGCGGCGGAGTCCGCGCTCGCGGTAACCTGGGATGTTAAAGAGCCCGGCATAGGGCTGCGCGCTTCAGCGCGGCTTTCGCAGGTCCCATATGCCTATGACCACGCTTTGAATACGGAAAAAGTTTTCCCTAAGGGCAAGTTGGACGCTGATCTGCAGCAGGTGGACTTGCGTAAGACCAACAGCTGGCGGCTGCGTTTGGGTGAAATACAAACCTCGGAGATGCTCGAGATTCAGCTGGTAAATATTATCGCGCCTTTTGTGTTATGCAATAAACTTTCCGGCATGATGAAACGCGATAACACGGGCTGTAAACATATCGTGAATGTGACAGCGATGGAAGGTAAATTTTTCCGTTATGAAAAAGACGCCCGCCATCCGCATACCAATATGGCTAAAGCCGCTTTGAATATGTTGACACATACTTCAGCGGGCGATCTGGCTAAATACGGCATTTTTATGAATGCCGTAGATACCGGATGGGTGACTGATGAAGATCCCGCGGCGCTCGCGGCATTAAAACAAGAGCGCCATGATTTTCAGCCTCCTTTGGATATAGTGGACGGAGCCGCCAGGGTCTGCGACCCGTTTTTCCACGGGATACTGACGGGAAAACACTGGTGCGGCAAGTTCCTGAAAGACTATTTCCCGATAGAGTGGTAACATAAAACATGATTTTGCAGTTGACAAAAAAAAGAATGTATTATAAGGTAATACTATAACCAAGCGAAACTACTACAACAGTTACTACGATAAATAAGGAATTCTCTTGATTCGGAAAATCAACTTCAGATTATTTGCTTGCGGTGGATCAATAATTTTAAGTGTCTGTATGCTGACCTCGGCGTATCCTGCTGAGGTTTTTTATTTGGGGGCGGAGAACCAACATGCTGGTGCAGGCAATCAGAATCCTTCGTATTCTCTTAGCCAGCGCGTGAAAGATCTTTTTGATTTTTCCATCAAGAGCAAGAACGACGCGAGCCGTTCTGGCAAGATAAGCGGCACCATCCTGCAAGAGCTGGATTATAATCAGGTAAGCGGAGCCAAATCAAAATCATTTCTTAAGAATGGGACTGATTATCTGACCGAACTGCACCTGAACATGTCCGAGAAGCTGCCGAAAGATTACAACTTTGAAGGCCAATGGTTTATTCGCAAAACCGATAATTCCAGGATAGAAGCGCGCCGGGACATTCGCTTGAAAGACGTTAACCTGAAGATATATAACCCGCAAAACCTTGCTGAATTCGGGGATTTTTACGGCGAATTCAGCCAGTTCGTCCTTGGCGCAAGCTTAGAAGGGTTAAATACAGAGGCTTCGCCCTCAGGCAAAGAAAAATACAAGATTTTGATCGCCCGCACAGGCCAGGCTGATGAAGCGGCTTCGCTTTTTCAGCGTGACGTAGCCGGTATCAAAGCGGACCGTTATTTTTTCGATAATTCTAATATTTTCTCAAGTTTCAGGGTTGGCGCGCAGGCCGTAACAGTCCATGATGACAGCGCAGGCTTTGAACGCACCGCTTCCACAAAAGAACTGCACAATACCGTGGCCGGAATAGACGGAGAAGTAACTTTCCGGAAAATACTTTCTTTCATTTATGAATTCGCCGGCAGCACTCATATGGAAGATAAGGAAACTTCTACCCATGACCAGAATGCCTCAGCATTAAGGCTCCAGCCGCAGCTTAATATAGGTAAGGTGAACCTGCGTTACCTGTATTATTACGTGCAGCCGAAATTTTTTAGCGCCGTAGGCTCCGCCGCTCCTGATAAAATGCAACATCAGATTACAGCGGACATCCAGCTAAACAGGAAAACGCTGCTTAGCCTCACAGAAAATTATTACTGGGACCACCTTACCGGAAGCACTCTTACCAAACGCACGACCAACGACGAGAAATATATCACATTGAACTTGCGGCCGTTTGACGCGCGGCAGAATCTTGTTCTCCGCACTTACGCTAATTATCAGGGCCGGACTTCGGACGATACCGGGCATAGCGCTAGCGGCATAACCCGGACACTTGGGTTCTCGGTAAACGACAGCCTGGATGAAAACACTACCGGCGGAGTAAGCTATGAATACAGGGGTTTTACTGATACAGCATCGCGCTCCAGCTCGGATTATTTCAACCGCGTCGGTTTTAACCTCGCCCGCGACCAGAAATTCTTTAACCGCAGGCTATATTGTTCTTTCGATCCGGCGGTGGACTTACGTTCAACAAAATCATCAAATAAAAAGGATGTAAATATAAATGTAGGCCTGACCGCGCAGTATGATGTAAGCCAGCGGATGATCATGCGCCTGGGTAATAATATTTTTGACACTAACAGCTCAAAGCCAAGCGCTGATTACTTCAACAACCGTAGTTACTGGGAATTTGATTACCTGGTTAACAAGGCAAGGGCAACGCGTTTTATCCTGCGCGGAGAACGTAACCGTTTCTGCCATGAAGACGGCGGGCAGACTTTTAACGAGCAGCGCGTAATAGGGAAGCTCACAACTTCTTTCTAAAATGAGAAAATTTTTTATTTCACTGGTTGTTTTGTCTTTTTTTACCGGATACGCCCTGGCGGAGCAAAAAACGCCCGCGCCAGGCGCTACGGGCCTAAACTCCGATATTTACGCATTGGCGCAGGACGTAGTAGGCAAGCTGTTTGATAGCTACCGGTATTATGCGCGTGACAGCTTTGAAAAAGTGGTTTCTTCTGATATGGCAGGGAGACCGGAATTCATCAGCCAAGTGGAAAAGGATTATTTTTCAGCCACCGACATGGAAATGAACTTTTTTGCAGAAGATGCTCTTAGCAAGGATAATACGCTCGCGGTAAAAGTCAAATGGGAGAAAAAGGCCCAGCCCTATAATGCTAATACGCCGGTAATGTCCAAGGGCGCCTGCGAGTTAACCTTTAAAAAAACTGGCGGCTCCTGGCTTTTATATCAGGTCTCGGGAGACAACCCATTCTAAAAATGAAAAAAATCAATCTTAAGAAAATCACAGGCCTAGTCTGTTCTTTATTCATATGTTCGCTTTTTGTCGTTCGTCCGCTAGGAGCTGAAGAGGATAAAGCGATGAAAGCCGCAGACAAGGCCGGCGAACTGCTCGTTAAGCAATTCAATACTTTTGTCAAGGACGTTACCGAGATGCAGGGCATGACGGACGCGCAGAAGGTCGCTTACATCCTGAAAAATGGCAAAGAACGTATCTGGAAAGAGACCTCGAAACGTATTAAGGACGCTGCCAAGGAAAAGATGCTCATTTATGTCAAGGCCAGGATGAGGGAGGACCTTTTTAAGAGCATGATCCCGCAGATGATGAACGGGGCCATTATGGAGGGCAAGTCGGTATCTTCGCTTTGGTCCGCGGCGGACGTGGAAATCAAATCGAAACTTGATACCCGGATGAACGCGGTGAAAGCCGGGATCAGCACGGCGCAGATCGGCTGGAGCGTCTACGCGCAGTGGAAGGACAAGGGCGCGGAAGAAGGCTGCCGCGAATTAGGCAAACAGGTGGGCGAGAAGATTATTGAGTATTTTATTCCCGGCTGGGGTTGGTATCAGCTTTCACAGGAAGCGGTAAAGGCGATCGGCAATTACGTGGTGGGTTATGCTTTTGATACTTCGCTTCAGGCGAAGATCGCCATCATACTTGACGTTAACAGCCCCCAAAAAAACCCCATGGGTTTCAAGACTTGGATCACGAGCGTGGATATCCCCAGTTACGTGCAGCGGGAATGGGATGAACAACTGGCTTACGGCGGATGGTATCTTAAAGGCAAGGATAATGAAGGCGAGAATATGAAGATCGCCATCATTAAGGAATTGCAAAAGCTTAAAGCTGATGTGTTGCAAAAAAGCCAGGCCGAGAGCCAGATCCGCTCTAGTCTGGAGGCGCTTGACGCTGAGACCAAGGCCGCGTCTGACGGCGTGAACGCGGTTATCGACGGCGCTTCGAAAGAGGCCCAGCCGGCGCTGGCATTGATAGATAACTATGAAACAACCATCTACGGTTATAAAAAACAGGACGCCGAGGTTGAGGCGGGCACGGACGAGAAGCAGTATGAAACTACGCTTAAGGGCCTCGCGGCGCAGCAGCAGGCGGTTAGTTATGATAAATTAGACCATGGCAGGATCTTGAGCGCCATGGAAGCGGCGTTCGATGAGATCAAAGAGAGCGGGCTCAGCGGATATGACCAGGAAAGACTTAATCAGGGGTATCAAACGTATCTGGAAATCAGAAAGAAGGTTATCTCCGATAAGCAGGATTGGATAACCAGCCAAAAAAACCATGCCGCGCAGGTTATTGCGCAAGTACATCAGGCGTATGATCCTCAAATGAACGCGGTCAGCGAACGGATGAATAAGATTAATTCTAATTCTTCAGAATATAAATCGCTGCAAGCTCAAATGAATTCCCTTTCTACCGCTTTGACCAATGCCGTCCGGCCGTATTGGTCTACCGCTTATGTCCTGGATCAGCCATTCATATTGGACCAGCAGGTTTTAGTGGATGAAGAGAAGGCATTGGGGGAGGAAATAAGGGGCCGGGCAATGAAGATGCGGGTGCATCTGGAAGAGGTGGCCCAGAAACTACAGGCAAAGGTCGATCAGTTAGTAATGGATTATACTAATGAGATGGCTAAGCTTAATGATAAGGCCGCGTCCCAGTTGGCGCTTCCGGAGGGATGGGGTTCGCCTGATTATTATAAAAGCATCGTGGATAATCTTGGCCTGGGAATTGAGCGCCAGTACGAAATGCAGGGCGATGTGGAAAATGAGGCAAACCAGCTGGATGAAATGAAGAAGAAGCTGCAGGCGGATAGCGTTCTGGCGTCATCTTTGTATGCGGAGAGGCTGAAGATATTTAACTATTATTGCACTGCGGCCAGGAATTTTATTAATGAATACGAGAATTCTGTGCCCAAGGGGCTTCAGGAAAAGACGTATGCCAAGGACCAGCAGTGGTCGCCCGCGGAATACGTCGGGGCGGTAAAAAATTTCGGCTCTGCGCTGAATCTCGACGATAACGGGACTATTCCAGCCATGACCATTCTTTCCATACCCCGGATGTGGGGCATATATACGTCCATGGATCAAGCCGCCAAAGAGATGGACCCTTCCAGGATCATTAACGCGATCAATGAAGCGATAAGCGGGGTCAGCAAGAAGCGGCAGGAATTAGTCCCCCTGGTGGACGCTGACCATTTTCTGACCGTCTATATTTACCTGGAGATGCAGTTGGCTGAAGATAACTTTATGCTCAGGGTCCCGGATGTCACTTTGGAGCAGGAAAAGGCCAGGCAAAGCGACATGTTCATTATGCCGGAAAACGCCGCGTTCATGTCTATACTGCCTGAGAACATGAAAGGATACGCTTACCTCAATAATCTAAAGGCAGCCTGGGATAAATTTAAAATTACCGTTGAGAAGATGAACAAGTTACGCAAAGGTATCGGGAAGATCGTCAATTACCGGACCAGGATTCAGCAAAGCTCGTTTCCGGTCCTCGATCAGTGGAATACCATACCGGAAAGAATAAAACTCTATGAGGCGACCCTGGAATCGGTGAACAAAGAATACGACAAGCGCATGAGCCTGGCGGAAAAATACCTGCAAGAGGGAAAAGCAAAGCTTGAAGAGATAGAAAAGAGCAATATTGCGCTTCAGAATAAGGCGGAGAGCCTGGAAGAATTCAAAAAAAATCATATTAATAACAACCTTTCGCTTTATAACGCCTGGTCCGCTCACGGCAAGAACGCCCGCCTGGATAAAGTCATTGAGGGCTGGAAAGAAATGGATAAGAAGGTTTCCGGATTGATCGCCCAGACGCAAGAAATGATCGAAACGGAAAAACGCAGATCGCAGGAGGATTGGCAGGCGAGGGAAGCTGAACGTAAACGGCAGGAGGAAGAGAGCAAGAAGAAAGAGGAAGAGGAGCGCAGGAGGCATGAGCGCGAATCTACTCTGGGACAATACGCCGTGCTTAATCCCCGGCTGAACAGTTACTCTTTATCCGGCGCGCGTGGTGATCTGGTATTAATGAAAAACGACCTAAAACAGGGCGATATCGAAATCACCGCCCGCCTGACTACTATAGACAAGGTCGACCGGATTCTTATTTCCGAAGATAACGGCAGGACCTGGAAGGAATTACCGCTGCGCCAGGATATCGTCTACACATTTACCCCCATACCGGATAAATCGTACTTCCCC
>JAQULD010000049.1 GCA_028719045.1 Candidatus Omnitrophota bacterium
ATCCTTCGCTTTTGGCTTTTCTGACCACAGCCCTTATAACCGGGTTTAGTCCCGGGCAATCTCCGCCGCCTGTAAGAATACCTATTTTTGCCATTTCTTGATCTTCCTCCTTACCGGCTCTTCTTGACAGGGCCGGGTGTTATAGTTGTTTATACTCTCCCGTAACCAAACGGAATCTTCGGTTCGTCTTTTTCGATATCTTTTCTTTTTCTCTCTTTTTCCTCTTTGGAAACTATCTTTGCGATATGCACCCTTATGGTGATCTCTTCTTCCAGCCCCAATACTTCCTGTATCTTGGATTTTGTTATATCCTGCAGCCGTGAAGTCAGTTCAGGCAGGTTTGCCTCTGATTTCAGGACGACCCTTAAGCCCACGTTTATGCCTTTTTTAGTGGCGATCACGTCAGGCCTTAATTCTTTTATTTCCGGCAAAAGCTGGGTCAGCTGTTTTATCAAGTCTTCGACCGCAGAAAGCGCGATGGTGACTTCCCCCGTAGGCGTGGTAAAGGCGATGGTTTTTTCCCGCACAAAGCCCCCGAGTATAAGCTGGGCGAATGAGAAACTTACCAGAATCAGGAGCAGTCCCGACAGGCCGATAATTATCCTGGCGTTGCCGCTTGCCTGAATGAATGTGAACAGGCTGTTTATGTCTTGAGGCTGGAGTATATTCAATGAAAAAATGATCAGCCCGACTCCCACCAGTATCAGAATACTGGCGTAAAATATTATTCCCAGGACATTAAATATCCTCATTGCCGCACCCCCTTATTAAGATTTTTCTATACAGCAGACAATTATATTGATATTTTTTACCGAGAGATTTGTCGCTTTTTCCAGGGCATTGCGCACATTTTCCTGAACTTTGTTAGCGATATCCGGGATGTTGTATCCATATTTTACGGTCAGCGGGATTTCCAGGGTCACTTGGCCTGCCTGGTCCACATTCACTTTGATCACGCTCGGTTTTTTGCCCGTTAATTCAAGGAAGCCTATCCGCGCGTGTTTAGATACTTCTTTTACCCCTTCTATTTCCTGGGCGGCTATCGAAGCAAGCGAAGAGATCACGTTATTATGGATACTTATCGTACCCAGGTCGGTCCGCGATTCTTCTTCGATCATTTGTTTGGAGTTGAACAGGTCGATTCTATTCATTTAACTGGTTTTCCTTTTCATCGCCCAGCATTTCCTGGACGAAATGGGTGGATATATTGCCTTTTACGAATTGGGCGTTGTCTAAGAGTTTAATGTGAAAAGGAATGGTGGTTTTTATGGGAGCTATGTGAAATTCGCTTAAAGCGCGCCGCATGACTTTTATGGCATCCTGCCTTGAGCCGGCGTGCACTATTACTTTTGCGAGGAGAGAATCGTATGTAGGCGGGATCATGTATCCCTGATAGATATGCGTGTCTATGCGCACTCCCGGACCGCCCGGAAGATTAAGCGATTCGATCCTGCCCGGGGAAGGCATAAAATTATTTTCGTAATCTTCCGCGTTTATCCTGCATTCGATCGCAGCGCCCTTTATCTGGATGTCTTCCTGTTTGAAATCCAGTTTCTCACCCGCGGCAACGTACAATTGCTGTTTTATAAGGTCTATCCCCGTAACCATTTCCGTTACCGGATGCTCTACCTGAATACGGGTGTTCATTTCCATGAAATAGAAATTATTGTTTTTATCGAGAAGGAATTCTATAGTTCCTGCGCTTACGTAGTTTACCGCTTTAGCGGCTTTTATCGCCGCTTCCCCCAGGCGTTTGCGCAGTTTGCTGTCAACGGCGGCGGATGGCGCTTCTTCCAGCAGTTTCTGGTGCCTTCTCTGTATACTGCAGTCTCTTTCGCCCAGGTACACGATATGACCGAATTTGTCGGCTAATATCTGTATTTCAACGTGGCGGGGCTTTTCGATATATTTTTCTATGTAGACTTTTGAGTTCCCGAAATTCGCTTCAGCTTCCGCCTGCGCGGTCATGAGGCTGGAGACCAGGCGTATTTCGTTGTGGCAGATCCTCATCCCTTTTCCGCCGCCGCCTGCCGCCGCTTTAATGATCACGGGGTATCCGATTCTCTGCGCGATCTTGATGGCTTCGTCTTTATTCGTTATAGCCGCTGAACTTCCCGGGACTATAGGTACCCCGATCTTCTGCATCGTGGCGCGGGCAGCCATTTTATCTCCCATCGCGCGGATGTTCTCCGGGGTCGGACCTATGAACTTTATCTGGCAGGATTCGCAGATTTCGGCGAAATGCGCGTTTTCCGCGAGGAACCCGTATCCCGGGTGTATGGCTTCTACGTCAGTGATCTCGGCGGCGCTTATGATGGAAGGGATATTGAGGTAACTTTTGCTGCTTGGGGCCTGGCCTATGCAGATCGCTTCATCCGCGAAACGTACATGCAGGCAGTCCCTGTCAGTTTCGGAATAAACAGCCACGGTTCGTATGCCTAATTCCCTGCAGGCGCGGATTATTCTTAAGGCGATTTCGCCGCGATTAGCGATTAAAATTTTGGAAAACATATTTATTAAAAAAGCAAATGACCGGTTTTAAAGTTATTTTTAGGCTAAAGTGGTTCGATGATAAACATCGTCTGTCCGAATTCCACGGGTTCCGCGTTTTCTACGAGTATCTCCGCGATCTTTCCCCTTATTTCGGATTTGATCTCATTCATCAGTTTCATGGCTTCGATGATGCAGATTACCTGTCCCGGTTCGATGGTCTGGCCTACTTCAACGTAAGGCGGGGCTTCAGGAGCAGGAGCGCGGTAGAACGTCCCTACCATGGGCGCTTTTATCTCTACAGTGTTAACCGGAGCTTTTTCCGGGGTTTGCGGGGCCTGGGTTGTTTGCGCGGCCTGGACCTTTTCTCTTTCGATGACTACAGGGCCTGAGTATCCGGAGGTTTCCGAAGTGGTTTTCTTGAGCCTGATGCGCATTCCGTCTTTTTCGATCTCAAGCTCGACTAGGCTGTTCTCATTCATCAGGTTTATCATTTCTTTAATCTCTTTTATATTCACTTCTCTAAAACCTCCTTTTGATCAACAGGACAACACCCGCGTAATGACCGCATAAACGCCGGTGAATTTTAATATACTCTTTCCACATACCCTCCGGTGCGGGTATCTACCTTTATTCTGTCGCCTTGATTGACGAAAAGCGGGACCTGGATCGTAGCTCCGGTCTCTATTTCCGCAGGTTTTGTGCCGCTTTTGGCGGTATCGCCTTTAATGCCCGGTTCAGTATGGATTATTTCCACTTCTATGAAATTGGGAAGGTTTACGTTCAGTATCTCGTTCTTATAGGTATAAGAAGTCACATCCAGGTTGTCCTTGAGGTATTTTATGGCGTCTCCCAGCTGTTTTTTCTGGATCGCCACTTCTTCGTAGTTGTCCTGGGCCATGAAATGATACATGTCGTCCGTATTATAAAGGTATTGCAGCTTTCTTTCTTCGATATAGGCTTCTTCTATTGTTTCATTGCCCCGGAAAGTCTTTTCCAGGACGTTCGATGTCCTTAGGTTACGCAGTTTCACCCGCACAAAGGCTGCGCCTTTTCCGGGTTTTACGTGCTGGAATTCGATGATCATGTAGATTTCGCCGTCAACTAAGATTGTAAGCCCTGATTTTACGTCATTTATTGAGAGAGCCACTTATTACCTCCACCCCTTTCTGAGTAACTAAGACCATGTCCTCGATCCTGACCCCGAATTTTCCGGCAAGATAGATACCCGGCTCAACCGTGAAGACCATGCCGGCGGCTAATTTGCTTTTTTCCTTGAAAGAAATTCCGGGTTCTTCGTGTATATCGAGGCCTACCCCGTGTCCTAAATTGTGACCAAAAAACCCGCCGTAACCTTTTTCCGCGATATACCGGCGGGCCAGAGCATCGATTTCGCTTATAACCGCGCCTGGTTTTATGGCGTTTATCGCCTTTTTTTGCGCTTCCAGCACGATATTGTAAATCTTTTGCTCAGAGTATTCAATTTTACCCGAAAAGAATACCCTTGTCAAGTCAGATTTATAGCCGGCGTATTCAACTCCCATATCCACCAGCACCGGTTCATTTTTTCTTACCTTTCTTGCTGAAGTCAGGTGGTGCGGGTAGCTTGAGTTTGGGCCGGAACCGACTATTGTGTCAAAGCTTGCGCAGGAAGCCCCTTGATAGCGTATAAAACGCTCGATTTCCGCTGAAATTTCTATTTCAGTCTGTCCGGGCCGGATGAAACCTTCGATAAATTGAAGGGCTTCTATGGTAATTTGCGCTGCTTTTCTTAATTTTGCTATCTCTTGCGCGGTTTTTACCTGCCTTAGCTTTTCTACCAGGCTGTGGGTAGGCACGAGTTCCGCGTTTTTGCTCAAGGATTCCCTTATTTTGTTGTATTCGGCGAAAGGCAGGACCCTTTCCTCAAATCCAATTTTTTTCAGCTTGAGATTGGCGCAGGTGTCGGCTATCAGTTTGAAAACCGAGCGTTCTATCTTTATTAAGGTAAAGCCGGAAAGGTATTTTTTTACTTCTTCGGTGTACCTGGAATCGGTGATATAAACGTTTTCTTTCCTGGATATTACGGCGTAGGAATCGCGGCTTTTAAAATCCGCCAGGTATGAAATATTGGAAGGGTTTGTCAGTATCAAACCATCCAGGTCCTCCTCTTCCAGTATTTTGTATAATTTTTGAATTCGGGGGTTCATTTAGCCTTGAATGAGGTCTATCAGGGCTTCCAGCCCCAGATAGTAGCTTTTAGGCCCGAAGCCGAGGATGCTGGCTTTTGCTACCGGGCTTATCAGGGATTTGTGCCTGAATTCTTCCCTGGAATAGATATTTGAAAGGTGGATTTCAACGGTCAATAATTCTGAAGCGGCTATAGCGTCCCTTATGGCGACGCTCGTATGGGTATAAGCTGCGGGATTGATCAGGAGCCCGGCGTATTTCTTTTTACCCTGCCCGATCAAATCCACGATCTCTCCTTCGTGATTGGACTGGGCTATGGTCAGGGCTACTTTTTTCCTGGCTGCTATTTTTTTAAGCTCCTCATTGATCTGTTTTAGCGTGGTTTTGCCGTATATATTGGGTTCTCTTGTGCCTAACAGATTGAGGTTTGGGCCGTGAATGACCAGTATTCTCTTCATTTTCCTGTCTCCGGTTGAATTATTATATTATACCCGCAAATATTCCGGGGTCAAGATTTAATGAAGCGAATAATAAGGTTTACTGGTCTTCCTTGGCGGAGTTTGAGTCTGAAGGTTTCACGGTTTCTTTTATAGTGAAAGAGTTTTTGGAAAAATCGCCTGAATTGTCCGAAATAGTGAATGAATTCCTGGAGAATTCACCTTTGTCGTTGGCGATGGTAAAGGAGTTTTTGGAAAAGTCCCCGGATTTATCCGAGATAGTGAAAGAATTCTTTGAAAAGTCCCCCTTATCATCGGCAATGGTAAAGGAATTTTTCGAGAATTCTTTGTTATCATTGGCGATGGTGAATGAATTTTTTGAGAATTCCCCTTCATCGGAGGAAAAGGCGGGCGGAGCGGCAAGGCAAAGAAAGAAAAAAAGCAAAACCGGTGTTATTAGTCCTGTTTTATTCATAGTTAGTTCCCGTAGACCCTTTTGTAGCGGGCAACCTTCATTTCGAGTTCCTCAACTTCCCCGCTTCTTTCACCCGTGGCGGCGCATATGGCCAGTTCCTCTTGCGCTTCTTTTAACCTGTTCTCCAAAAGATATACCTGGCCCAACAGGGCATGCGGGTAAGAATATTTTTCTTGCGGGTCCAGCTTTATAGCTTTATTTAAAACGGTTTCCGCTCCCTCGAAATCCTGCGCGTGTATGCGGACGCGGCCTATAAGCGAATACACATAGCATGATTCCTTAGGTGAAATCTCGATTATTTTAAGAAGCTGTGATTCCGCGAGCTTAAAATCTTTTTTGTACAAGGCTACCTCGGACAATCCGATGAGCCCGTTTGTATATCCGGAGTCCGCTTCCAGCGCTTTATCGAAGCAGGCTTTCGCCTTGTCGATGTAACCATAGTCAAGGTATATCCAGCCGAGCCTATAGTGGGTCGCGGGGTCCCAGGGGAAAATGAAAGCTTTAAAAGAAAGGAATTTCAGCTTCATGTCCCTTTCTTTCAGTGAGTCTGACCATTTTTCGAATACTTTGTCGTCCGATTTTAGCCTGTTGGCGGTATAAAAATATCCCAGGGCGCCTTCAGGCTCCCCGTTTTTATAAATGGACAACCCTTTGAAAAAATAGGCTATGGCATTGAACGGCTCAATGGTGAGCGCGAGCTCAAAAGATACCAGGGCGTTTTTGTAATCCTTAAGGTAGAGTAACGCGATGCCCAGGTTTATATAGGCGCTGGTGCGTTTTTTGTTTATCCGGAGGACTTCTTCAAAGTAATATTTGCATTCCTGATACGCCTGGCGTTCGGCGGCGATAAGCCCCAGGTAAAAGAAAGAATTTTCATCCACGATCCGTTTTGTGCTGCGGTTATACAGATTTTCGAAAAGCGTTTCCGCCGTAGAGAGGTCCTTGCGTTCATAATTAAGGATAGCCAGTTTCAGGATCGTCAGGTCGTTTTCAGGAGTGACAGCCAGCGGTTCTAAAGCGTTAGGGACCTGGTTTTTTATTATTTCTATTTGAGATTCCGCGGAGTTTTGTTCAGATGGCAGATGCAAAGCGACGATGTCTTTAAATTCCTGGGGGATGTCTTGAATGAAACCGGGTATTTTCATGTTGCTGTACGGCCGGGGGCTGAGATTTACCTTATAATAACCATCATTTTGCTCCGGCACAGCCTGCGCGAAGACTATTTTCGCCGCGATCAGGCTACAGCATAGAAACGCTGGTATGAACGCTGCCTTTTTTGCCATTACTTAGCCTCTTTTTTTTCTTTCGGGGGAGGCGGTGTTTGTTTCACCATTTGGGCGAAAGGCTCGGTTATATCGAAATACAAGGTCTTGATTTCTTTTGTTTTGATCAAAGAGATGCTTATTTCATCGTAATACTTCCCGTTTTCCATCTTCAGGCTTTGCCCGTTTATCTGCAGATCCTGGCCTATGACCCCGAAATGTTTTTTGATGTATTCGTATTCCTGTCCGATGCTCTTTTTATAATCGCCGATAAATTTTATTATTATCGCTTTTTCCATGCTGCTTCCCTCTTGCGCCGCGCAAAGCGTCAGGGGAAATAATGCCAGAATAACGCTTAGAGATAGTATCCTTAATTTCATCTTTCTCCTTTCTTTTTACCTAAAATATAACACATTTTGTGCACGTTTTCCCGTTCTTAATCCTTTCGGCAAAAAAATATGTATTTATTATCTTCTAAAAGCGGTGATTGAACTTCCCGGTCAATGTATTTGCCGGGGACATCGGCGTAAGTGTATATATAGGTATTAAAACCCGCGGAGGTTAATTTTGATTTAAAATCGAGCCCGTTTAATCTTACATGGTCCGGCCAGGCGTACATCTTTTCCCTGCCGCCGTGGTCAAGGCTTGAGTCTTCATAAGTCTTATCGCCATAGATCGGAACGGCTATTGTGGCCCATCCTCCCGGTTTAATTATCCTGTAAAGCTCTTTTAGGGCCTTTACATCCTCCTGTATATGCTCAAGCACATGCGAGATAATGACCGCGTCAAAAGTATTATCCGGAAACTGCATCTGGGTGCAATCCACCTTGATCGTCCCGGGATATTTGGAGGGGTCGTAATCACAGGATATATACTCGATGTTTCTTTGCTTTTTTAAAAAAAGGCCGATACCCGGTTCAGGGGCGAAATGAAGCAGTTTTAACCGGGCCTTTAAGGTGTCTGTGTGATTCTTCAGGAAAGCCAATAGAAACCTATGGCGGGAGTAGCTGTAACAGACCGGGCAAATTTCATTTTTAGCGCTATAATCGGTCAGCCGGCCTTTGATAAAAGAAGATTGTTTATGCGCCAGGAATTTACGAAGCCTGCCGCCGCAGCAGGGGCATTCGAATTTATTCCCGGAATAATACAGGAGTTTTAACCGCCTTTTTAGTGATTTAATCATAGGTGGTTTGTTTTACTTTGCCGCGCAGCTGTTTTTTTTGTGAATGCATCCGTTTTGCTTCCAGGACCTTTAATTTCGCCCGGCGCGATCTTTTGCGTTTCTGCCGGCGGATCTTCTCAATGCGTTTTTGTTCTTCGGAAAGCCTGCCGAGGATCTGGGATTCGAGTTTGTTCAGGAGTATTTGCCTGGCGAAAAAACGGTTCTGGGCCTGGGAACGTTCTTTTTGGCATTTTACCTCTATGCCGGAAGGAATATGGCGCAGGTAAACGCAGGTGGAGACCTTGTTGACATTTTGTCCTCCGGGCCCCTGCGCGCGGATGAATTTCTCTTCGAGATCATCTTCCCTCACTCCCAGCCGCGCCATCTTTTCCCGTAAAGCGTTTTCTTTATCGAGTCCGGGCATGGTGTTTTTTTATTGCGCTTCGTCGATCAGCATTACGGGGATGCCGTCTTTTATCGGGTATTTTTTGCCGCATTTTTTGCAGACGATCAAGTTGCCTTTGAGCTCAACGTCGCCTTTGCAGGCAGGGCACGCCAGGATTTCCAAAAGTTCTTTATCGATCATTATCTCTCCTTTAAGGTTTTTCAATATGGCCTTCGGTTACCGTAATATACTGCATCCTTAATTCGTAAAGCAGGTTTTCCAGCATTTCCGCTTCTTCTTTTGAAAGGTTGCCTTTAGTTTTTTCTTTCAACATGCCGATAGTGTCAATGATGAACTTTGCCTGAGGGAAGTTCTGTTCTTTCTGGTTAGTCGCGGGATTTGGGATGTTTCCCAGGGAGATCGCCGCCTGCAGGGCAAGCGTGGAAATAAAGAAGTTAAAATCCGGCTCGGGAGGGACAAATTCCCCGCTCTCTTTCAGGGTTTCCTTCTCTTTTTCCGCCCTTTCCTTCCAGCTCTGGTCTATATTTTTCTTGTCTTCTTCCATCAGCAGATCTCCTTTTTAATAAATTATTATGCCGGCGTAACCAACTACGCTGCTTTTGTCCCCGCTTACATCACCGCTTGTCTGATACAGCGCGAGTTTCGCGTTCTTTGCTCCCAGGTCTTTGGCCGCGGCCAGCGCGCAGACTACCGGGGCGAATCCGCACATCGTAATGTTATATTTCCTGATCTCCTCAATAAGCCTGTCTTCGTTTAATTCCAGCATCGCTTTGATCGCTTCATGGTCTTTCTTTTCCGCTTCCTCTTGAGGCTCGTAGTGCGTCATGTCGGAACTGGCTACTATCAAGCAGGAACTTTTTAATTTTTCTTCCAGGATCACGGAAGCGATCTGTCTGCCTATTTGTTTCAGCGCGTAAATATTGCCCGTGGCAAATGCTATAGGCACGATCTCAAAATCCGGTTTAAAGAATTGCAGGAACGGCAGCTCCACTTCCAGGGAATGTTCGTGCATATGCGCCAGCGCGTCATCCTGCAAATCCGAGGACCTTTCCTGGATCTTTTTTGCCAGCGAGGAATCGATCTTAATATCCCCTAAAGGAGTGCGCCAGGCTCCCGCGCTCATTATACTGAATTCCGTGCCGTAGCCGGTGTGGTTTGGGCCGAGCAGGATAACTTTATCCTTGATATTTATCCTGGAAACGGTTTGTCCGGCCACTTTCCCGGAATAGATGTACCCTGCGTGAGGCAGGACGCAGGCTATGGCGTCCTGTTTCTCCAGGTTTGGGCTGGTGAGTTCTCCCAGTATTTTCTTAAGCTCGGTTTTGGAGGAGGGGTAAAACTGTCCTGCTACCGCGGGTTTTCTAAGACTAGATTCTTCCATCGAAAGTTTTCTCCAGGAATTTTTTGCCCTTGGCGATATCTTTAGCTGTCGCCGGATAATGGGCTTCGATTACCTTGATAGTATCTTTCTTTATAAAAGGCGTCAAAAGGTTAAAATCGAGTGAGCCTTTTTGCGGCGCTTTGTGGTCATGATAACCGTTTATATCATGCAGGTGCATTCCGATCATCGATTGGCCGTAGTTTTCCAAATATTCCCTGTGGCTGTCTATTCCTAAGTTCTCCATGAATTGCGCGTGGCCCGTATCGTGCCAATAGAAAATATTTGAGCCTTTGAAAGTATCCAGGATCACGGCTATTTCGCTAAAAGAAGGAATCTCCCGGCAATAATACCTGTTTTCGATTCCTAACAGGATATTATTCTGCCGGGCGAATTGGTTTAATTCCTCAAGGCTTCTTAGGGTATTGTCCAGGAAAGGTTTGGCGCGGGAATTACGTTCTTTTAATATCTCTTCTTTAAGGCCCAGGGTTTCTTTTTCGTTCTTTTTTCCCCTTATGATGCTTTGTTCTATGAGCTCCCTGGTCCTGTCCTGGATGTCCACCCTGCCGCAATGAAGGACCACGGCTTTGGCGCCAAGGCGCTTTGCCGTGGATACGCTTCTTTTGGTATATTTTATAGAAGCCTGTCTTTCTTCTTCGTTCAAAGAAGACATGGAATAATAATCAGGCAGGGCTTCTTCTCTTTTTGCTTCGTCGGGAAACGGGCAAAAATTATGTAAACTACCGACTGTTACTTCCTTTTTTTCGGTGAGCTCCAGGATATCTGCTACTACTGACGGGGTAAGATTAAAGCTTAGTTCTATTTCTAAAAAACCCAGTTTTTTTATCTCGGAGACTATCTCCTTTCCGCCGCTTGAGCGGAAGGCGTTCCAAGATGTTGAAAGGGCCAGTCCCATCCTATAATCTCTGCCTCTGTTTCCTTCTGCGTTTTTCGCTGGGTTTTTCGTAATGCTTGCGGTTCCTGAGTTCCCTTAATATACCTTCTGATTCGATTTTTCTTTTGAAGCGGCGCATTGCCGACTCGAACGATTCACCTTTTTTGACTTCAACTTCCGGCACTCTGATCATCCCCTTTCATTTTAGGATTTGTGCTTATATTTTTATTCGCAATAATATATCACTTAATTTGCCGGGTGTCAATGCTTATATAAAAAGAGTGGACAAACGCCCTAAAATATATACAATATTATAGTCATATTTTACCTGATTTTACCAGTTTACGGAGGTTTTAAATGCAGGAAAAGAAGCCGAAATATTATCTGAACCGCGAAGCCGAATTCATCATAGAAAACTATAATTTTTCCAAGCCTTTCGCCAATTTTTTCCCCGGGATAGCCGGAAAATACGGAATTCCCATGTGGGTTTTTTACGTGAACCGCGGCCAGGGGATCTGCAGTTTTGGGACTAAGGATAAGGACCACGCCATACTTGAGTTCCAGCCCGCGAATAAGTCATGGTACCTGGTCTTCTCTTTGGGCTTTCGCACTTTTATCAAGTCCTATTCCGAAGGCAAATCCGTTTTTTACGAGCCTTTCCATAACGGCATCGTGAATGCCGGATTCGACCTGAATAATAAGATGTCCGTTTCTTCTTATGA